>JBCDFA010000066.1:0-26134 GCA_039178835.1 Chloroflexota bacterium | reverse complement strand
ACACATCGGATGTGTTGCACTGCTGTCTGCCTGGTTTCGGGCTCATCATCCCCCTGGTTTGGTGTCTGGATTTTTTTTCTCGGTTGTACTACTCAACATTGTGGGAATGGTTGCTTTTTGTTGATTGCTCATAATGTGTAATGTGGCGCCTTTCTCTTGTAAACCAGGAATCCCTGAAGGAAGCGTATCATTCATACATTTTACAGAGTTGCACAGTTGTAGGTTGTTGGTATAAGAATAGTTCATACATTTCACTCCTGACGATGTATCTTGATAAAACAAACATGGTTTTACGTACAACGATGCCTGAAATCGAGATCATTCCTACGATTCTTTTGTGTTTGGGCGTTGTTCATTTTGCGATGAGTCTTTATGACAATGTTCGACCATCCAATCAACTATAGGCGACCAGGTGGTGTACTGTCTACGTTGTCCCGACTGACTGTGGGTAATATCGATATGCCATCCTTCATTATCACGTTGCCAGCAACGTATGAGAAATGAATTGTATCGACGTGTCATATATCATCTCCTACCACAAAGTGTTGACTATCAGTTCTAGGTGTATGATACGCAACCCATCTTCGATAGAGCTTAGATACCATCTTTGAAGATGGGTTACCGTGGGACCAGGAAGCATTACAGGATACACCAATCATACAGAATATCGTAGATTGGTGTATCCTGTTGTTTGGAAGGTTATTGCAAAGGGTATACGGATTTGTGTATTTCCAATGTGGAGAAATGATGAGATTCCTGTTCATCAAGGGCATACATTATGGCTTGTGAAAGAGACAATGCCTGTCCTGATTCCCAGACTTGTTGAAAACGAGGCTCCGAAATGTGACTACGTGTGTTTTCAATACGTTGCTCATTACGTATACGGTCTTGGAGTGATAGTGGCCTAGCAAAGATTTTACGCAGGTGAGCAGCTGCTCCCCAAAGGCGTACAGCTCGTTCAGGCACACCCTCTAGAGCAGCGACGGATGCTAGTCCTTCGATACACCACACATCATCCCAGAAAGAGCCGGTGGCTTGCCGCACACGTAAACTGGTCGTAAAGTACTGTTTTGCTTTGTTTGTGTTCTCTTGTGAAAGTGCGACATCGCCTAAATTTGAAAGGACTACTGCCTGCCACCATGGATCTTCCAGTTGTTGGTACATACACAAACTTTGTTGAAGAAATGCCTCTGACTCATGATACTTTTTTTGCTCATGGGCTGTAATCCCAAGATTATTCAGGGTTGCAGCAACCCCAAGGGTATCACCTACATTTTGTTTTAATTGGAGACTCTCATGGTACAGTGTCGTAGCCCAAACATAGTTTTCCTGACGGTTAGCTATTGCACCCATGCGACTGAGTATACGTGCAACTTCCCCATGATTATTCAACGCACGGTACAATTGGATGCTCTCATCATAATAGTGTTGTGCCTGTTCATAATTGCCTTGTTCAGAAGTGAGCACACCCACTCCCGAAAGGGCTTTTGCACGCAACAAAATAGGGAGTGTATTACGCGTAAGGATAGCCTCCAACCAATGCCGCCCCTCGCTCAGATGGCCACGTAAATACCAGAACTCCCAGAGTGATGCTCCGAGGATGGCTGCATTGGCTGAGTCGTGATCAAGAAGCCAGCAGAGTGCTACGCGTATGTTGTCGTGCTCCCATTCAAGTCGTCGTATCCACTCATCGCGTTGTGGTTTATGTAAAGCTTCTTCTGCTTCTTGGGCCAGCGCTACATAATAGTGTGCATGCCGTTGTTGTGCTTCAAAATGCATATTACTTGCATTGAGCCGTTCCCAGGCATATTCATGCAACGTTTCCAACATACGATACCGCTTAGGGCCACTTATAGTTGCTTCCACTACGATCAGTGAATTGTCTACGAGGCCAAACAGCAAATCATGGATCTGACAGACATCAATATCCTTCCCAGCACCAACAGATTCTGCTGCTTCGATTGACCACCCACCTGCAAAAACAGCCAAGCGATTAAATAATTGCCTCTCAGGTCTTTGCAATAGGCTATAGCTCCATTCAACTGTTTCACGTAGTGTTGTATGCTGGGGACGTGTAGAACGTTGGCTGTTAATCAGAAATCCAAAGCGATTATCTAATTTTGCTTCAATCTGCTCAACTGAAAGCACACGCATACGTGCCGCTGCCAGTTGAATAGCCAATGGTAGTCCATCAAGGCGCATACAAATAGTACTGATAATGGCGACATTATCTGCTGTCATACGAAATGATGGATCTACCATACGTGCGCGTGCACAAAAGAGTTGTATGGCATCGGATTCTTTAGCCTCATCAAGCGATAATGATTGTGTTGTGGGTGGTAATGAGAGTGGTAACAACGGACAGACAAACTCGCCATCGACACCTAAACAAATACGACTGGTGGTGAGCACCTGCAGTTGTGGACATTGCTGTAGAAGCTCTTCGGTCAGTGCGGCACAGGTGTGATGGACATGCTCGCAGTTATCTAGGACAAGAAGCACTCGACGTGTTCGCAAATAGTCAATAATGGTTTCGATGAGGGTGGTGTCTGATTTTTCGCGCAGTCCCAGGATGAGTGCAATCGATTGGGCAACAAGTGGTGCTTCAGTGATAGCAGCCACATCGATCCACCAGATGCCATCTGGGAATTGACTCATTAAATTGGGCGCCATCTCGAGTGCGAGCCGTGTTTTGCCACATCCGCCTGGCCCTGTCAGCGTCACCAGGCGTGTTTCACGCAATAGTGATGGCAACGTTGCTAATTCATGGTTTCTCCCAATAAAACTGGTCAGAGGATGTGGCAGGTTGTGTTGTGCGCGGCGTGGAGCAATTGGGATCGGTCGCGCTTCGATCTGACCATCCATAATGTGTTGATACAGTTGTTGCGTCTCTTCGTCAGGTGTGTGATCGTCGAACTCACGCTGGAGGGCTTCTTGAAGTCGTTTGTAGAGTTGTTGAGTCTCTCGTTGCTGGCCCAATCGTGCATGTAACTTGAAAAGCTCACAGTACGATTCTTCATGGATGGGATCGCTGGCAATATGTCGGTAGAATAGATCTATTGCTTCAGTGATATGCTCTCGTGCAAGTTGGAGATGGGCTGCTTCATATAGAAGACTTTGATATTGCATCGAGAGCTGCTCACGTTCAAAGTGTACCCAATCGATTGGCTCATCAGGCAGTAATCCTCCACGATACAAGTCGAGAGCTATGTGATAATCCTCAGGAATCTGTGTACGTTGGGCTGTGGTGGCTGCCTCACGAAAAGCCACCACATCAACAAATAATGCATCAGGCCTTGCAAGGATCACGACTTCGTTGTGAATCGATAAGAGGCTGAGGGGTTTATCAGATTTGAGCAAGGTCCGTGCACGATGTAGGTGTTGAAACAAACGATTAAACTTGACTTGTACATCACACCGCTCTTCAGGCCATAGATATTCCACGAGTTGCTCACGATGAAGAGAATGCTGACTATTAAGTGCCAATAGGATAATTATGTGTCGGATAATACGAGAAGAGTGAATTGCTTCCGTAACATCTTGCTGGCCAACCATTATTGAGAATCGGTTAAGTAAATAAATACGAATCATGGATCTTTCATCTAGTTGGCGTGTTTTCATATACTCCTCTTCTAATATCGCTAACCTCTAAGACCACATCCACATCTCCTATACATATCCTCATATAAAACCAAGACGATTTTTGTGAGAACACCTTTCTTTATACTACAATCCAAAATACAATTCTTATCGCATCCTCTGTCGTTTATATAAACGATGTTTCAGGTGTGTTTGTCAGAATATCTTCTCTACAATTTAACAGCATTATCATATGCCCTGATCCAAAACATTCATTCTTGCCACCAGTATGGTGTCATGCTACACTACTCGGTATGCCACGCGAACTTTTGAGCGACATTGTGGTATCTACACGGATACCCCATATGGAACCTATCTTCACGTATCGTGTTCCACATCAATTACATGGTGCTCTACGCGTGGGTCAGTTAGTGTGGGTCCCTCTGCGAAATCAGTTCATACAGGGTATCGTGCTCAACCTCTACACCGCGTCTGAAGCCCCGCCATCGTTTCGTCCTGATCCTGGTGCGCCCTATGATCTTGAAACCTATACTATTCGCAATATCGATAGCATCGTTGATCCCGACGTTGCGCTTACCTTGGCACAAATTCGCCTAGCACGCTGGCTCAGTGAATATTATCGATTTTCGCTTTATGAAGCACTTGCGCTTATGCTTCCTCCTGGTGTTTCACAGGAAATGGAAACAGTCTGGCGTGCTTCTGCCGACGGAATGACTATTGATCTGGGCGTACTTCCTGAGCGGGAACGTTCGGTCCTTTACTTTTTGCGTCAACAGGGTGAAACAACCGAGCGCGAATTACGTAAAAATCTTCGAGGGAGTGACTCGGAGTTGCGTAGTCTCTATAACTCGTTACAGGAACGCGGCTTTGCTGTTCGTGGTGTGGCGGTTAAACGCCCCAAAACACGTCCGCGTATTGAGCGTTTTGTGCGTCTCCAGATACCATATGACCAGTTGTCATCAACAATGCTGACATTGGAACGAGCCCCAAAGCAACAAGCTGTGATCGCTTTCTTACAATCTAAGATGCAGCCTGATAGCAATGCTCTGCCTATTGCTGTGGTAGCCAATGCAGATACAGAAACACTCATCCCACTTTCTACAATATATGTGGCGACAGGTGCTACCATCCAGACGATACGGGCGCTTGAACGAAAAGGTGTACTCAACGTGTTGAGTCGTGAGGTCCGGCGTGATCCACTTGCCGGGGATCAGGTGCCACCTGATATCCCGCCACCGCTCACACGCGCACAAGAACGCATCTGGCAACAGATTGCGGCATCACTCGAACAATCCAATCAGGTGCGCGCATCTGACACGTTACCTCATGGTGATGTTGCTGCTCAATTTCTCTTGCATGGTGTGACGGGGAGTGGCAAAACCGAACTCTATCTTCGTGCGATTGGTTGGGTCTTGCGGCGTGGTCAACAAGCATTGGTATTGGTACCTGAAATTGCACTGACAGCACAGCTAGTACGTCGCTTTGCTGCCCGTTTCCCTGGTCAACTGGCCGTACTGCACAGCAATCTATCACTGGGAGAACGCTATGATGAATGGCGACAACTGCGCCATGGCGAGGCAATGATTGCGATTGGATCACGGTCCGCAACTTTTGCACCACTACCCAAATTGGGGTTGATAATTGTTGATGAAGAGCATGAGTCTTCGTATAAGCACGATAGTAGCCCACGCTACCATGCACGGGATGTCGCACAAAAGCTGGCGGCATATACCGGAAGTGTCCTCATTCTTGGAAGTGCAACACCCTCCGTTGAGAGCTACTACGCCACAGAAATTGGCAAACTTGCCTTGCTGTCACTCACAGAGCGTGTTGGCATGGCCTACGATACACAGGGGCTGCCTACTTCTAAAGCGCTCCCACTGCCACCTATCCGTATCGTTGATATGCGCCACGAATTGCAGGATGGCAATCGTTCTATCTTTAGTCGGGCATTACAGGATGCATTGCAAAACGTACTGGAACGCCAAGAACAGGCTATTTTGTTTCTCAATCGTCGCGGAGCAGCTGCGTTTGTGATGTGCCGTGATTGTGGCCATGTCGTGACCTGCCCCAATTGTTCGGCTCCACTCACACCACACTACACTGAATTTCCTGAAGAGGCGCCAGTAGATGGCGATGGAGCACACACCTACACAAATACACCCCACTCGGTGCTTATTTGTCATGGGTGCAACTATCACGAAGCTATGCCCATCTATTGCCCACAGTGCTTGAGTCCGCGTATCCGATCATTTGGTATTGGCACACAACGAGTGGTTGAAGAAGTCGAAAGGCTTTTTCCTGGTGTGCGTGCATTGCGCTGGGATCGCGACACAGTGAGCCACAAAGGCGATCATACACGTATGTTGGATCATTTTCTCAACTATGAAGCAGATGTACTCGTTGGCACACAGATGATTGCGAAAGGGCTTGATTTACCGCTGGTCTCTGTGGTTGGGGTGGTAGCCGCTGACACTGGACTATACCTGCCTGACTTTCGTACTGGGGAACGGACATTTCAGTTGTTAACTCAGGTGGCCGGGCGTGCAGGACGGCGGGGTGCGAATGCACAAGTCGTTATCCAAACCTATGTTCCTGATCACTATGCGTTACGTACTGCCCAAGAACATGATTATGAAGCATTTTATACGCAGGAGATCGCCTTCCGCAAACAGACAAGGTATCCACCTTACAGCCGATTAATACGCTTTATCTACACAAGTGGCAATGATGACCAGAGTCAAAGGGCGGCGCTGGAATTCGTAGGTACACTTGAAGCGTGTGCAACAGCACTTAATCTCGACCATTGGGGCATTGTTGGCCCTGCACCAGCATTCTTCCACAAACAACGAAATCGTTATCGCTGGCACATCTTGCTACGTGCAACCGATCCTACGCCGTTGTTAGAAACACTCCAACTTCCACCAGGATGGGTCATTGATGTTGATCCTGTACACGTATTGTAGTCGATAATTTTAGCGCCCCCAGGATAGACCTGAGTCAGGGTCAATGGCCATGTCCGTGGTGAGTTGGCGTGCTCCACCCGCACTTGCAACCCCATCTGCCACGGTCAAATCCACAATCCACAGATCAAAATGAGTACTTCCCGGCGCAATTGCGAGAAAGGCTACCCGGGAATTATCTGGGGCAAAGGCTGGTGCCCGTGCAGTGCCCAGGACGGTAATCTGAGAGGGTGTGCCACCTGTAGTTGGGACAATGGAGATATCCGTACCACTGCTGGTACGAGTAGTAAACGCCAGCCAATTTCCATCTGCTGAAAACGCAGGATCATAACTTTGTTCTGGCACTCCTGTAACAGGTTCAGTTATCCCGGTTTCCGTGCTATATCGCACAAGTGAGGGCGGTTCTTCAAACAACGAACTGTAGGCAAAAATGACTGAACCATCCTCTGCATAGGCTATGCGACCAATATTCCCTGCTTCGGGTGCATAGAGCTGTGTGCGAGTGCTCCCGACAGTGGTAGGAGTCACAAACAGGGAGAGATTGTAATCGGATGCTGGTGAGCCAAATGGAGGACCATACTGCGATGCAAAAGCAATTTCTGTCCCATCAGGGGAGAAGGTTGGATAGAACGCCCACATTGTATCGTAAATACGTTCAAAACTCCCTAAACCATAAGTGGACTCGTGATTAGTCAGTTGGACAAGGTCATTACCATTGGCTGCAAGAAGTACCAGATTACTGTAACTTTGCTCGCGTTGAATAGCCGCAATCGAGGTACCATCCGGTGACCACGCAGGATGAGCCAAGTTGCCCTGTTCTGTAAGTTGACGGCCTGTGGTTTCCTGCCATACCCACAGATCGCCATTCTGAGCAAAGAGCAATCGTCCAGGAAGTTGCTCACCATCAATTTGCTCTGGTACGTTGTCTGATGATTGAGCAGGAGCCGCGCCAATCGGTGCTAAATCACTTGTCGAATCACTGGCTGGCTCAGCAGAACTGCACATCGCTATAACAGGTGCTACAAAGAAAAGCAAGAGCATATGGAGTGCAGAGTGTCGTTGTTTGATTCGCATGATTTGCTTATTGCTCGATGATCTGTTGCTGACCTTATGATTGACGTTTCTCAATAGTATGTTCTTGATTGTTTGTCTCTATGTGTGACTGACGATAGCGCCAGCGTCTAAGTGAGCCAAAGAAGCGCCGCCACGAACGTTGAGATGGTGGTGTCTCAGTACGCAACAGGTCTTCGGGTAACGTCTCAGGCATAATCGCCCGTAGAGCACTTGGTATAGCCTCAAAAGACATTGGCGTATGTCCAATATAATCACCATCAACTTGGACTGGCAGTGGTTTGCTAGAGCGAATCTCGACATTTTGGGCACGATGATACTCTACTTCAGAATCAAGATGGTATCGTCGTGTAATAATCGAAAGTATGCGTGATGGTGCACCACGCAGCGTTTTTCCTTTAATGACACACACATCAAGCAAACCATCGTTGATGGTTGCACGCACAGTTAGTTTGACAAACCCTCCGTACAGACGACTATTTCCAACTACAACCATAAGAATACGTCCATGAATTGGTTTGCCATCAACGATAACATGGGTCCGTACTCCCTGGAAGCGCCACGCGAGTTGGATTGCACGAAAGGCGTAAGCAAATACACCGAGCAGCCGCTTCTCCTTTGAGCCGACTTCAGCCGTGACCGCTGCATCGAATCCAACACCAGCCATAAGCAAAAAATAGCGATCATTCGCACGTCCGAGATCAACCTGACGAACCTGACCATAAAGAATAGCTTCTGCCGCAGCACGTGTTTGGAGTGGAATGCCAAGCTCACGTGCCCAGATGTTCACAGTTCCAATTGGAAGTACTGCCAGCGCTGCTTCTGTGCCAACCAATCCATTGATGACTTCATTGACCGTACCATCGCCGCCAGCAGCAACGATGACGTTGTAGCCACGACGGGCTGCGGCCCTTGCTATGTGGGGACCATCGCCGGGTGCTGTCGTTGGTTGGAGATCCACACGCCAACCATGTGAGCGCCAGAAAGCACAAGCGTCATTGAGATCGCGTGTTAAATTACCACTCTGTCCTGCAGCAGGATTGTAGATGACTAGTGCGTGTGTTGATGTTTCACTCACTCGTTATCATCCTCGACAGGTGCAATCTCACTGGGCAAGCTTCCCTTGATTTCTTCAGGTGTCTCGATCCAGCCGCGCCGTAACGCATACAAGACCGCCTGTGTACGATCGTTCAGTGATAGCTTACGGAGAATCGATGAAATATGATTCTTCACCGTCTGTGTACTGATGCCCAAAGCGTCAGCGATGTCTTTATTGCTACCACCTGTGGCAATACGCTCTAACACCTCGATCTCACGATCACTAAGTGGCGTCAGAACGGCATCATCAAAGTCGTTTGGAGCAAGGAGATCTTCTGGGAGGCTCCGAAATTGGGCAAGCAAGCGACTAGCAACTTTGGGCTCCTTGAAAACCATATCGTTAATAACGTATTCGCCACGTGCGACACGCCGTAACACCTCTGCCAGATCTCGAGGATTAATATCTTTAGAGCGATAATCAGCAGCCCCTGCTTTGAGGGCATTGAAAGCATACTCATCACTTTCATAGATACTCAGCATCACCACCCCAAGCGATGGATACTGATGTCGTAGCTGACGTGTCAATTCGACGCCGTCGATACCAGGTAAGTTTAGGTCAGCCAAGACTACGTTGGGTTCCTGGTTTGGCAATGCATCGTTCATCCACTCAAGCGCTTCTTCACCGCTTGATGCCTCAGCAACGACCGTAACGTCGTCGTAGGCATCAAGGGCCCAGCGGACACCCTGACGGAATAACGGATGATCATCCACAATGAGCAGCTTTACGGAAGCGTTGGGGGGCATGGTAGCGGCTCCTTTCCTTGTGCGCTTAACCAGCGCTGGTAGGCATCGGATGGGTCAACGAGATGAGGAATACCCGCAAGTGTTAGCAATTGATGAACCGTTGTCAATGGCAGTCCAACAACATTTGTATAACTTCCGCTTACAGATTGCACAAGTTGACCACCAAGTCCCTGAATACCATAAGCACCAGCTTTGTCTAATGGTTCACCTGTGTTGACGTACTCCTCAATTACTGGTTTAGACAAAGGTGCGATGGTAACTTCACTTGCCACGATATCAAACCATGTCTGTTGTTGTGCACTAACGACAACAATACCTGTATAGACCGTATGTGTGCGACCAGATAGACGTTCGAGCATCGCACAGGCATCATCTGGTGTTGTGGGTTTGTTCAGAACCGACCCATCTAACACGACAATTGTATCAGCCCCGATGATAACACCATCAGGGGTGTCTATGCAAGCGATACGTGCTTTATACCATGCAGTGAGTGATGGATGATCTGTTAGGGACACAGACACCTGTGGCAATGCATCGATGACCGATGCAGGTGCCGCCTCCTGTGGCTCATCTTCAGCATTTGTAACCACAATACGAAACGATGGTGTCAGATAGCGCAATAAGTCCTGGCGTCTGGGAGATGCCGATGCTAATACAAGTGGTGGTTGGGCTGTCATAAATGTATTTCTCGTTGCAGGTTACAGAAACAACTTCGGAGGCAAGTACCTAAGTACTGCCTCCCAGATTAATGACTGCTAACTGTCTCATTCTATTTGTAGAAACAGAATGAGATGAGATACACACCATTGTGTATCTCAAGAAGAATTAATTGTGGTTAAGGGCTGGCCGCTCAGTCACTGGCTCATTAATGTACAAGTTTCCCTTGTGGATCTTGATGTTGAAGCCGCAGTCGGGATTCGTACATATCCAAGCTTTGTAGGTGATAGGTGCCCCCTCTGTGCCATAATCCGATAATGGTACCAAATCCCCCTCACTACACTTCCGACACATAGGCCAATGTCCGTTTTCCATGGACCTGAACTCCTCTTGGCTCCACCACGCCCAGGTACAACATTACACATATACCTTTGCATCAGGGAAACGTGCCCTATGCACCGTGCGTGATCAAACTGATTACCTGATACGATTGTTGCATACTACCGCAACAATTGTATTTACGCCCTCTGCGTATGGTTGCTTGTACACTGCAAGGATTGTGCCACCAGTATAAACCTATACATAAGAATTTCGTGTGAGTCGTCTAATAACTTCAACAATTAAGCGGCGCTCCTCAATCTTGATACGCTCGTGAAGGGTTGTTTCGGTGTCTTCTGGCGCTATGGGGACTTCAGCACGAGCTAATACCGGGCCAGCATCAACGATTGGTGTCACACGGTGAACCGTGCATCCCGTTATGGGCAATTGTTGTTCTAGCGCATCCCGCACGACATGCGCACCACGTAATGTTGGTATGACCAATCCGGTACTTGTCGTAAAAGTATCACCGCTATCATCAGGCAGCAGGGCGGGATGTTGATTAATAATGTCGGCTGGAAATCCGCTTAAAAATGTGGCTGATAACACCCGCATAAAGCCCGAGAGAACAATAATATCTGGTGCAAAGGCGTTGGTGACAGCAAGTACCTGTTGTTCCCAGTCAGCACGTACAGCGGCTCGTGCTTCCGGCGAACGATCAGTGCTGTGGGGCAATGGCACATAAGCAGAGGGAATATGGTGGGCAAGTGCGCGTTGCAACCCATACGCGTCAGCCCGATCACTTACAACAAGATCGATCGAAGCCTGAAATAGACCATCTTGGCGGGCGTCAATTAATGCCTGGAGATTGGAGCCACTGCCTGAGATAAAGACCGCTATCGAACAGGCACTCATACCACACCCTGCCCAATATCGCGTCGGTACTGCATACCATCAAAGCAGATAAGATCGACTCCACTGTACGCCTGCTCGATGGCGGTGGCTAGCGTCGGGCCACGGCCAACCACCGCCAGTACCCGCCCACCATTCGTGACGAGTTGGTCGTTGTGCTGTTGTGTACCAGCGTGAAAGAGTAGTACCTCCTGAGCAGTGGCTACATTGATGCCAGTAAGAGCATCACCACGACGCGGCGATGCCGGATATCCGTGTGCGGCAAGCACCACACAGGCTGCGGCACCACCGTACCAGCGTAGAGTATCTGGCTGGAGTTGACCGGTGGCACAGGCATGGAGGGCCAGCAGAAAATCTCCTTCTACCAACGGTAACAAAATCTGGGTTTCTGGATCACCAAAACGAGCATTGAATTCTAGAATTTTCGGTCCTGCTTCGGTCAGAATAACGCCTGCATACAGTGTTCCGCGAAAAGGGATGCCCATATCAGCAAGGGTATCAACCACTGGTTGCATCAACTGCGCGACAATCTGTGACACCAATGCTGATGGTGCATGTGGAGTTGGCGCAAATGCCCCCATGCCTCCAGTATTGGGGCCGATATCGCCCTCCAGCAGCCGCTTATGATCCTGTGCTGGTGGAAATGGCCACAATTGAGTGCCATCGCACAGGGCAATCAAGGATACTTCCGGCCCAGAGAGGCGTTCTTCGAGGAGCAGTTGCTGGCCAGCACTTGACTGAGCGATCTGCTCAATGGCGGTGGTGGTTGTGGCCACATCGTCGGCAACGATCACGCCTTTGCCGCTGGCCAGACCGTCGGCTTTGACCACCCAGGGGCGTCCATCATGTTGCACAAAGCCTAGCGCCTCCTGAGCAGAGTGAAATACATGGGCCTGGGCGGTGGGTACATGGGCCTGCTGCATCACTTTTTTGGCAAAGGCTTTGCTACTTTCAATCTGTGCGGCGGCAGCAGAGGGACCAAAGACTGGTATGGATACCTCAGCACAAGCGTCGGCAAGTCCGGCTGCCAGCGGGTCCTCTGGCCCAACCACAACCAGATCAACTGCCTCGCGTTGTGCAGTCTTGACCAGCGCCATTATATCTTTGCTATCGACAGCAATATTACGTCCCAGTTGGGCCGTGCCAGGGTTGCCGGGTGCGATCAGCAGTTGTGTAAGAAGGGATGATTGGGCTATTTTCCAGGCCAGTGCGTGTTCACGCCCACCTGAACCAACAAGAAGCACCTTCATGGAGCAAACTCCCTTTTCTGAAGATTCTTATAGATACATCATTGTGCAATGGGCTGTATTATACCAGCGATTTGATACTCGCCCACATCATGCTATAATGAAGGGGCTTTGTAAAAGAGTGGTAAATACAGAGAGAGGAGAGGAGAGGTGCGTGTATGAAGGGGACATATCTTCTTATTTTGCGATTGGATACTGACCTGCATGACCTATCTATTGGGCGGCTTGGGTCATTTCATTTTACACGCGGACATTATTTGTATGTTGGAAGTGCATTTGGTTCGGGCGGTTTGGCAGCACGGCTTGCGTATCACCACCAGCCTGTCAAAGCACACCCGCACTGGCATATTGACTATGTGCGACCCTACGCAGATATAGTTGAGACGTGGGCGGTGTATTGTGCCGTACGGCTGGAGCAGGTATGGGTAGAGGCCCTCGATGCTATGCCCGATATGACATCCCCTGTCCGCAAATTTGGGGCAAGCGATAGTAGGTGTTACAGCCATTTGTTGTATACATCTGAGCGCCCAGAGATTGATATGCTTACCGAAGCCTTATTAAGTGGTCTTGCGAGGTGTACAGCACCCTTGCCGGATCTAACTCTGGACATTTCGACTTATGACGACAACGAACAATACAAGCAACAGAGACTATCTTCCACCGCTTGATGTTGCTACCATTTTAACGACTTTGCGCGACGAAGTACGGTCCCAGCGCTTTGCACAGGGGCAGCATGAGTTAACACCACTGGAACAGGAATTACGGCGGAGTCTTGATGAGATTGAACTTTCGCGTGTGGTAAGTGCACACTGGCCATTGCTTGGCAAAACACCACTGCAACGCGTGATTGTGCTGATCAATAAGGTGGTGCGGCGGTATCTCCGTTGGTATATCAACCCGATCGTCGAGCAGCAAAACGCCTACAACAACGCAGTTGCCCATACCGTCCAGTTGCTTGCTGAAGGCTACACCGATCTCAAAGAACAATTGCGTGATCTCGCTCCTGATGAAGATCCATCGATTCAGCAGCAAACAGCTCATCAAACCACCGTGCGTTCTGAAGACAGCACCAAGACCTTCGAATCACTTAAAGCCGAGATGCGACACCAGGCTGTGGTAGAGCCACCTGCACATGTGCCAGATGTATCCATACGTCGCCATGCGTCGCAACTGCGGTTGCATCAGACGGTCACTGCCCACTGGCCTCTGAATGGTGTGACGTTACACCAACGAATTGGTGCGTTGCACAACAAAATTGTACGCCGGTATTTGCGTTGGTATATCAATCCGATTGTTGAGCAGCAGAATACTGCCAATACAGCTTTTGCAACAACGCTCCTTCATCTGGTTCGTTTAGATGCGGAACGACGTGCTCAGGTTGCCCAAAGACGTGCACAACGAGTATCGGGACAGAAAAGGTAAGCAACGAAGCTATGCAGACAATTACTATCGTGAGTCCATGGTTTGGCCCTGATACGGTCGGTGGTGCAGAAACGCAGGCCCGTCAGTTGGCGCAAGCAATTCAGGGACAGGGTGCAGCGGTCGAAGTGTGGACCACGACAGGGCGTGACTCATTTACGCCACCAACACCATATTATGCTGAAGGTACTGACGCACTCGATGGCATCCCCATCCGGCGGTTTCCGCTTACCCCTCCTACGAATAATACGTATGTTCCGTCGGCAGTGGCCCAACGACTCCATGTATTGCCCATACTCCCTGACTTTCCTGACCATGAGCATCGCTTACTCGCCTCATTGGTTTCAAGCGATACCCTTCTGGAAGCCATAGCGACCACACAGGCTGGCCGACAGTTTCTCTTTATTCCCTACCCCTTCCCAACTAGTTTCTGGGGAACTTTACTGGCCGGTGAGCGGGCAAACCTGCTACCGTGCCTCCACGATGAGCCGTATGCACGCTACTCAACCTACCGCTGGATGTTCCAACAGGCTCGACGTGTGCTGTCCAACAGCCCTGCTGAGCGCGATCTGGCGAGGTGGCTCTACGATCTTGCCGATAAGCAGGTTGTGGTGGCAGGTGAAGGCATCGATCTGACGCCACGCGGCGATGGAGCAGCATTTCGTGAACGGCATCAAATCGACGGCCCATTGCTGCTGTATGTGGGACGACGCGATGAAAGCAAAAATGTCCCGCTGCTCCTCAGCTATATACGTGAGTACTGGGCGCGACGCGGCTCATTGTTTACGCTGATGTTGATTGGACGCGACAGGCTTGATCTACCTCCCTCGCTACAAGAGGTCGTGCTCGATCTGGGGTATTGCGATGTGGCCGAGAAGCATGATGCCTATGCAGCTGCAGATGTCTTCATAAATCCCTCTACATATGAAAGTTTTTCGATTGTGTTAATGGAAGCCTGGTTGCAGGAGACCGCCGCACTCGTTCACGCCGATTGTGCCGTGACACGCGAGGCCGCTGAAACGAGTCAGGGTGGTTTAGCATTCCGGGATTTTGGTGAGTTTGCCGCAGCGCTGGATCTCTTATTAGCGAATGCTGCACTGTGCCAGATGCTGGGGCGCAACGGACGGGCATATGTGCTGGATACGTGTCGTTGGGAGGCTGTTGCCCAACGAACGATTGATGCACTGCTCACGAACGTTAATGTTGATGAGGTGTGTGTTTGAGCGATATACAACAGAAAACATCTATTCCTATCGGATTTAATGTACGATTGTTTCCAAATCTCTGGCGTCCTGCGCGGGAGGATATTGCATTTGCCGGAGCCAATGGCTTTGGGAGCATGCAGTTCCCGACGCTAAATCGTGGGCTCGATGCCAAAGCACTTGGCGATCCGATTGAGATCGTGGCTGAAGCACTGCATCAGGCCAATATCGTCGCGGTGATGGAGATTGTAGTGCGTGTTGACGAAACAGGACTCACCACCTCTGGTCTTACCCCAACCGATGTGTTAGAGGCCAATCTTCCTGCGATTACGACCTTCCCCTGTGCTTGCGTCCACTGGCATCTGGTGTCAGCGAAGAACGATAAGACGTTTGTACGTTCTCTGGAAACACAACTTATTCCACAATTTGCTGCCGCCGTTGATCTGGCTCAGAAGCATAACTTCCGGTTTGGATTTGAGCACAATGCCCTTCCCCCTAGTTTTTTCGCAGACCCTGAGCAATGTCTAAAAGTGCTTGAGGCTGTACCAGGGCTTGGTTTTGTATGGGATCTCAATCATACTACGCCCGACTATCTGGATGACCATCTGGCATTAGCACCGTATCTGACGATGCTGCATGTCTCGGATACACCCTTGCCCACCGTCAATCATCACTTGCCACTTGGGTTGGGGGCGATCAATTTTGCGGACTACTTTGACGAGTTGCTCCGCCGTGGGTTTCGCGGCCCTGCCATTCTTGAGATTGGTGGACATCCTGACTCTGGTGGGTTTGGCCGTGATACTGACGAGGCATTGATCGATTCGCGCATGCAGTTGGAGTGCGCTATAGCTACTGCGAGTCAACGCCAGACAGATGGGTGATATCGCTGTTGCATGGATATGCAAAGGAGGTGCTCGTAACAGAATAGTGTGTAAAAGACAAAGAGGTTTCTTTTCGCCCAAACTACACGTAGAAACGACTTAGAGCAAATTACGCTACACAGCGCATTCGTTCGGTAGGACATACCATTAGTCGGTCGATACACACATGTGATCAAGGAGGATCTGATGCGAAAGGCATCGACAGTAGTATTTGTAAGCCTCTTCAGTCTTGTAACGCTTCTCGCAGGTTCTTTTGGCAATCAGCCTGCTCAAGCTGCAACCGGGCGCGAGCCAGTGATCGTTATTCCGGGCATTGGTGGTTCAACATTCACGGCCACGAGTCAGTTTACTTTAAGTGTCGACAATGGTCGTGGCGGTACTTTCACGCGAACATATAATGATGGCGAAAATGTATGGGTCAATATTTTCCAGGCGGCGCTGCCAGGAAGTGACGACTACTTTGATGCGATGAAACTCACCGCCGATGGTGATACGCCCGTGGCACCTCAACTCGAAGTTGATGGTATTTTTGGTCTAGCTTACAACGATCTGGTCGATTATCTTGAAGATGAGGGGTATGAGCAAAACGTCGATCTCTGGATTTTTCCATACGATTGGCGGCGCGATATTCGCACAACTAACTCCCAATTGGATGCGCTTGTCACCCAGGCATTGACGGCGGTCAATGGTGGCAATCCTGATCCTGCTTCGTGGAGCATCACACGGGTAGACATCGTAGGACATTCGATGGGTGGTATGGTTGGCCGCTCATATGTCTCTAATCCCACGCGGGCCAATCGTGTTGATCAACTACTGACGCTTGGCTCTCCCCAACTGGGCACAACCAAGTTCCTCAAGACTTTGGTGTATGGTGACAATTTTGGCCCAACCTTCCTGGGGCTTGGTCTGAATCCTGATGAAGTCAAAGATGTTGTACAAAACATGAGTGGCGCAATACAACTGCTCCCTTCGCGCGAATACTACACCTACTACGACAACAGTGATGAACAACGTCTGCGACCGTACATCGAAGATCGGGATGTCGATGGCGATGGCGTAGCACGTGGCGTTCTTTCATACGATGAGGTCGATCAGCTTTTACGCAACCTCGATAAGAATCCCATTGCTCTTGATAATGCCGAAACCTATCACGATGCGCTAGACACCCAACGCAATGGTGGCGTAAATGGTGTTCGCTGGGATGCCTTAGTCGGCTATGGGTTCGGAACACAAGGGCAAATTATCGAGTTTACGGGTACCTGCACGGTCTGGTTCCGTGTTCAGGCATGTGACAAGCGTGATGAATTGCCGGTTGATGGTGACGGGACGGTGACCAAATTCTCCGCGGCGATGGGCGATCCTGACCGTGGAAACTTTATCGATACCGGTGCCGAGTTGTGGTATGTGGAGCGAGAGCACGGGGCGCTGGTGCAGAAAGATCGCTTCCTTGGTATTCCTACCGATGAAGGGGCAGCTTTGCGCTGGCTTGGTGATCGCCTGGGTGAGAACAGTACATCAGTTGATGCGCGTATCCCCAAAACCCGCAATCCCGATCTGGTGACTCGTGAGCCATTACGTCAGCTGACAGGTATGTGGATCAGTGCGCTGGGTCCGGTGGCGCTGACCGTCGAGGACCAGGATGGCAACACCATGGGGCGCGAAGCGGGTAGTGATTCGGCGATGGAAGATACGATTGCAGAAGCAACCTATGAGCGTTCACCTGGAAGCGAATTTGCCTTCCTGAAGGGTGATAACACCTACCAGTTGAAACTTGTTTCTGAACAACAGGGAAGCGTTGATGTAAAAGTGCGTATCTATGACAATGGACGACTGGTGGAAACAGCGGTATACATGGGTGTTCCGCTTGATCCTGATGGCAACGCCAGCCTGACCCTCCAGCCGGAGAACACAGCAACTACCTTGAACACATGGCCAACCCTCACCGTGGATGCTGATGGTGATGGGGTACAGGAAACCGATATGCAGCCCGACGCAATTCTCGATGCGGAGGAAAGTGCTGATATCACTGCCCCCGAACTGCTGATCGAACAGCCAGACGTGCAACAGGACGGGGAAATTACGGTACAATGGCGTACTGATGACGACAATGCAGGTATGTTGAATGAACATGCGTTTATTGATGATGGATCAGGAACGATGCAGCCAGTCCAGAATGGTGAAGTGATCGACCTGCCATCCGGCGATTACACCTTACAAGTGATTGCTCAGGATCAGGCTGGTAATGCACAGAGCCGTGAAGTTGACTTCCGGGTTCCATAGCCTGCTCAATCCGGTGCCTCTCGTGGTTTGCTTCACGGGAGGCATCACAAAACTACTCATATGTCAAAACGTATTCTTATCTGTGCCACTCAGGTGCCGTTTACTCGCGGTGGTGCAGAACTCCTGGTCGAGGGTTTGCGCGATGCCCTCCGCGAACATGGCCATAGTGTCGATGTAATCAGCTTGCCGTTTGCGTGGCAACCCCATGACCGAATTGGCCAGGCGGCACTGGCGTGGCGTCTCCTCGATCTCACCCATGTCAACGATGTTCCAGTTGATCTGGTGATCTGCACTAAATTTCCTTCATATGTTGTGAGGCATCCCAACAAAGTGGTGTGGCTTGTGCATCAGCATCGACAAGCGTACGATTGGTATGGCACGCCGATGAGCGATTTTGTGAACACACCAGAGGATCGGGCCGTTCGTGACATGCTGTTACGCATGGATCGCCGTACGCTTGGTGAGGCCCGGCGCTATGCCATCTCGCATAATGTTGCCACACGCCTGCATCGTTTTACTGGCCTCGATGCCACACCACTCTATCCACCCAGCCGCTACACTGGTCAATTCCGCGCTGGACCTTATGGCGATTACATCCTCTCTGATGCAAGGCTGGACGCTGCCAAACGCCTCGATCTGCTGCTGCATGCGCTGGCCCATACGACGACCCCAATCCGTTGTGTCTTTATCAGCACTGGCCCTGAGCGTGAGTCGCTCGAACGTCTCGCTGGTGATCTCAGGCTAGGGTCACGCGTGGAGTTTCGCGGCTTTGTCCCCGACCAGGAGCTGATCGATCTGTATGCCAACGCTCGTACAGTGTACTATGCGCCTGTCGATGAAGACTATGGGTTTACCAGCGTGCAGGCGCTCGCGGCAGCTCGACCCGTCGTGACCACCGAAGACTCTGGTGGTGTACTGGAGTTTGTGACGGATGCGGTGAATGGGTGTGTGGTTGCACCACAGCCCTATGCGATTGCGACTCGTCTGGATACGATTGCCAACAATGCCGAGCTTGCTGCACAGCTTGGCGCTGCGGGGCCGTCGTCTGTGGCCGAGATCACCTGGGACCGAGTGGTTGCTTCGTTGTTAGGAGATAATCAAGGTTGAGCGATATCACAGGCTGTTTTGTTTATCGCTTTTACGATGATAGTCTATGTGACGTAACTCTATAGTTAGCGCAAGGCCAGGAGCCAGATGCAGCCTGAGCTTGTCGAAGGCGGTCGGATGTTGCTCCACACCTCACGCCATAATGGTTTGGTATCTTAACTATTGGTATGGACGGCGGCTGCAAGCCGCCGCTGCGGGTGTCCCTTATTATTTAGTGGTTGCAAGCCGCCGCTACAGGCCTCCTCTAACAAGAACCCGTCAGAGTTGAGCGATAATAATCATTTGATCAGCAGGAAGGGCATTCATATGAATACCCCTTCCTGTTTGTGGTTTCACTCCGTTACGACGCTGTGCGATCTTGGATAAGTTGCAATGCGAGATCGATCATTTCTTCGGTAGCTTTGGGAGCCGCACCAGTGCCAAATGGGGGCGCAGGATCGTACTCCAGCGCCAACTCAATGGCTTGTGCAACCTTTTTATTGGCCAGCTGGCTGGCAAGAAAGATAGTCATATCGATGCCAGCCGACACCCCGGCAGCAGTCACGATCTTGCCTTCCTGGACATATCGCTCTGCCACAAATGTTGCCCCAAAACGATCCAAAAATCGCTGTGAAGCCCAATATGTCGTTGCAGTAAGTCCCTCAAGCAGACCAGCCGCTCCTAAAATAAGCGAGCCAGTACAAACAGATGTGGTCCAGGTGCTTGTTTCGTGCGCAGTCTTAATCCAGTCCAACACTTGTTTGTTTTCCAAAACGGCCATTGCACCTGGGCCGCTACCGCCCGGTACTAGGAACACATCTGGGGTAGGAATGTCGGCAAGGGTCGCGGTTGGCTTGATTGTGAGTATGCCAGTGTCGGATGTGACAAGGTCTGTGGTTTCGGCGACTAGATGAACTTTCGTATCTGGTAAAGTTGCAAGTACATCGTATGGCCCGATCACGTCCAACGCGGTAAAGCCGGAATAGATCAAGATGGCGACACTTCTTTCTCCTGATGTTTCTGAACTCATCGATATAGTCCTTTCTGCAGTTTGTGCATTATTCTGTGCTGTATTACAGGCAGTTATTGCCAACGGAAGCGTAGCTAGCGCGGTGGTAGCGAGAAAACGCCTTCGATTTACCTGGTTCGACATGGATATATCCTTCCTAATCACGGCACACTTTGAAAAGCCGCGTGACTGTTGCATTTAAGAACGTCTCAGCATACGGGTTGGTTACAAACTGATGAATACCCTGAGCACCGTTACCCATGCATTACATAGGCCGGTGTTGTGAGATTAACTGGCCTATCGTGGTGGCGGCGTCGGAATAAGCAGGATGATTTGTGAAGAGGTATATACAATCGTGGGTAAACCACGAGCACACAGCAACAGCGAAATAAACACACTCAGTATCACACTGGGAGGTAATGGATAAATGCTATTAGGAAGCTGTGGAGTCGATGACGGACTCGCCTCATCGAAAACGGCTACTGCCAGAATTTGACAAAAATACGAAGATTTGGTTATGTTAGCCGTAGGCAGAACTGGCAAGAGATGACAGTGAATAATGCATACCAGTGGGCCAAACAGGGCAACAAACAAAACGATAACAGGTATCGTAAATGTCTGGCTACGTAGCCAACGGCGGCAGGTAGACCATATGCGGCGTATCTGCGTATTGACAGGCTTCCATCGCTGAAACATGTGACATATCTCACAAGTTTGGATACGCGAAGCATTATAGCATGAGTTAGTATCCAAAAGAGACGTGAATGATAGGTACTTGTATGATTGTTTTAAGCAGAGTATGGTATACTGTGGTTACCCGTAAATGGTGAGTATTTTCACAAATAACATAGTATGTTACGTAGAAACTATAGATATATACGAAGATATCTATCCCGACGGCGTAGATGCACTGCGTTGCCGCTCCTGTCGATGGTGCTCATACTTGCCGTGCTCAATCCGCTTATCTGTATCATTCACTGTACTGTTGTTCATTGGCTAGCCCAACCAACACCTGTTGAAAAAGCGAGAAGCACACTTTTCTTTTGTGACTTAGTTACTCACACACCTGTCGAACCACGTACCCTTGACATAGCATCCATAACTACATTTTTTGTGCTTCCTGAACAAGAAACATCGTTACATGATTCGCAATCAAACATCGCCACCATGGTGTTTATTGACCTCTTATCTGTTAGTGGTAAGTTCGTAAGTCTTGTGACTCTTTTGATCATATTCTCTATCATACGTTCTTTCTGTGTTCCTCTGCTATCGCTAAAACCACCAACCCCACCTCCACGTTGCATGTGTTGACTCCGACCTTGATTCAAAGACAATCTCTGTTCGCATGTGTAGCTATGCCATACACGGCATGAAATAGCATATGGTTCTATTTTGTTCACTGTAATGTCTATCTCTGTCAACACAGGAGTAGTCCTCATTATGATAAAGAAAAGAGTAGCACTGTTTTTTGTTGCAGTGTTTGTTTTTGTGATAGCTGGATGTGGTACAGCGGCCAACAACACCGAGGGTGATATCACCCTACAATTTGCACTGCAAGCTAATGGTGAAGATGTCGCGTGTACCACTGAATATACGGATATTGGTGCTGGTGGAAATACCATAACGTTCACGGATGCACGGTTCTATGTGTCCAATATCAATCTAATTGCAGCAGATGGAACCGAAACACCGCTGGAACTTGAGCAGGATGGCTTATGGCAACACGAAGATGTGGCGCTCCTCGATTTTGAGGATGGCTCAGGCGGCTGTTCGACAGGAAACCAAGATATGCGTTCAACTGTCGTCGGGACGGTTCCTCCTGGTCGATACACTCAGGTAAAGTTTGATCTGGGCGTCCCTTTTGAGCTTAATCATCTGGATACCGCTGTGGCACCTTCACCGTTGAATCTGCCTGCAATGTGGTGGAGCTGGCAGGCCGGGTACAAGTTTGTCCGCATCGATATGAGTATGGCCGATACAGCACCAGAAGCATCTGGCGAGGGAATGGCCGAGGGTGAGCACGGTGATGACGCCACTATTGGTGAAGGAGCCGAAGGACCTGGTCATAGCCCGGATGAGCCGTTGACAAGCTGGTTTATTCATCTTGGGAGTACTGGCTGTGAGTCGTCTGATAGAACCGAACCACCAGCCGAATCGTGCATGCGGCCCAACTTGTCAACGATCACCCTGGACAATTATACTCCCGATGAAAGTGTGATTATCGCCGACATTGGTGCATTACTGGAGGGAATAGATCTCAACGAGAATACTCCACAACCACCTGGCTGTATGTCTGGTACGGATGACCCAGATTGCCCCGATCTGTTCGATAATTTTGCGCTTGATCTGACTGAAGGTGTCTGCGTCGACGATTGTGTTGATCAGCTCTTCTTCCGGATCGACTAGATACACGGAGCTTACGATGCTGCGTATCCTTGCAATAATTTGCCTCTTTGGTGCAGGTGTAGTGCATCTGGCGATTACGCCATATCACTATAGCCACGCACTGGCCCACGGCGTGTTCTTTGGTGTGCTCGGCATCGTGCAAATGGTTTGGGCCGGCGCCTTCTGGCGCTGGCCCACCACTGCACTGAGGGTTAGTGGATTGGCGCTTTCTGGAGGCGTGGTTGTTCTCTGGGTTCTGACACAGACCGTCGCAATCCCATTCGCCGACCAGCCTGAGCCAATCGATTGGTCTTTGCTATCCAGCAAAGTGCTCGAGCTAGCCGGTTTTACAACGCTGATGCTAGGTACTAGTCTTGCCTGGCAGCCAATTGCCCGTGCCAGTGGTGTTGTGCTGGGGGTTGGTGTGGTGATGTGGGGTGGTGGACTGGGTAGCGCTGCTCTGTTTCCCCAATATGGTCACACCAGCCACGATCATGCAGGACACGACCATGGCGATCACGACCACAGCGTGCCGTCAGCGCATACCGGCGTTGATCTGTCCAATGAGACCTACGACTGGCAACTACCAGAGGGCTTTCCGCTGCCAGCCGTTCCCGAAGATAACCCAATGACAGCAGAAAAAGTCGAGCTGGGACGTTTTCTGTTCTACGATCAACGGTTGTCGGCCAATCAAACCCAATCTTGTTCATCGTGCCACTTCCAGCACCTAGCTTTTACTGATGCTAAAGCACAGGCAGTCGGCTCAACGGGTGAAGTACATCCGCGCAATGCTCAGTCTCTCACCAATGTAGCATACAATGCAACACTGACCTGGGCCAATCCAACGTTGACCGAACTTGAGCGGCAGATTCTCGTGCCCATCTTTGGTGAATTTCCTCATGAGTTGGGGGTTGCTGGCCACGAGGATGAGGTTTTGCAGCGCTTTATTGATGATCCGATGTATCAGGAGCGTTTTGCACAGGCATTCCCAGACGAGACCGATCCGGTTACCTGGAGCAACCTGGTAAAAGCACTGTCCGCTTTTTCACGTGCGCTTATTTCCGGCAACGCACCCTATGATCAGTACGTGTATGGCGGTGACAAGACGGCACTATCACCATCAGCTATACGAGGGTTGAATTTGTTCTTGTCGGAGGAACTAGAGTGCCACCATTGTCATAATGGGTTTAACTTTACCAATTCGACACGTCATCGCAACACCACGTTCAACGACACACCATTTGAAAACACCGGCCTCTACAATATCGACGGCAAAGGGGCATATCCACGTGGGAATACGGGTCTGCACGAGATAACCGGCGATCCAGAAGACATGGGTCGTTTTCGCCCACCAACGTTGCGGAATATTGAGCTGACCGGGCCGTACATGCACGATGGGAGTATCGAAACGCTAGAAGATGTGATTCGTTTCTATGAGGATGGCGGACGCACCATCACCTCTGGCCCAAACGCCGGTGATGGTCGTCTGAATCCCAACAAGAGTGGATTTGTGCCTGGATTTGTCTTGACTGATCAAGAGCGTGCGGACGTAATCGAGTTTCTGGAAAGCTTGACGGACGAACAATTTATCACCGATCCGCGTTTTAGTGACCCATTTGCGGTTGAGTCTGAAGCCCATACCCCTTGATGGTTGATGTGGGCTTCGTGAGCCTTCAGGATGACAAACGACAAGATAGCATCTTTGTTAATATCTGGTTGTTTTGTCATCCTCTTCTATGCTATGCATCTTTCTTGCATGCTACAATGTTTAAATGGTAACCTTTGCAACCTATCTCCACCCAGAGACGGCCCTGCTTTCAAAGCCGAGTGAAGAGATTGCGTCGGTCGGGTTTTCGTGGCCGTATTTCCAACAGGTGCGCGAGGGTTTGTTCAGCGCATTGCGTCACTATCCAAGTCTTCCAGTTCGCGAGGCCGCAGAGGACGAGTTCTTACGTGTCCACACAGCTACCTACCTCAACCAACTCCGTCTGATGGCTGCCGGGACACCACCACCACAGTTGCCCAGCCTGAGCCTCGAATGTGTTGGTATGGAGCATTGCTTGCCTGGTTACCGCTACAGTCTGGGCGGTATGTACGCAGCTATTGATATGATGAGTGCAGGAACCCTCGACCGTGCCTACTGTTTTAGCTTTGGTGGTCACCATGCGTATCCCGATTCGGGACATGGCTACTGTGTTTTGCACCCACTCGCCGCTGCCGTGCGTTACGCGCAGGATCAGGGTTTCGCTCGTGTGCTTATCGTTGATTGGGACCATCATCACGGCGATGGCACACAGGCCATTTTTGCCAATGACTCATCGGTTTATTGCATCAGCATTCACAGCGCCGCCGACCTCTATATGGCGAGCGCGGCGGGTCTAGCGCAGGGCATGACCAGTGTAGCCGAGGGGGTAGGCCACTGCAACATCCCGCTGTTAAATGCAGCCTACAGCGACGAGTTTGGTGAGCAGATGGGACTGACCGGTCGCTTCTACCGTGCACACGAGAGTCTGACAGTCATTGAAGAGACCCTCAACCGTTTGCCGTGGCAGCCCGATCTCGTCTGTATCTTCTCTGGCTATGATGCTCATATCGATGATTGCGGACGTGACATTAGTAACTGGGCCAACGACGACTTTCGCCATTTGACGAAATTAGTTCTTGATGTGGCGCAGCAACATGCGTGTCCAGTGCTCTCGGTCCATGGTGGTGGCTACAACCTTCCGGTCACGATTGCCGCAGCAGTAAGCCATGTCGAGGTGTTGGCGGGGTCTTGAGAAACAGCCGACTACAGCGTGCTACTATCGCATTCAGCCACTAGACGCATTAACGGAGAAGAGCCCTCTGTACAATCTCAGGAAGATCGGGGTAGAGGCCAATAGCACATCGATGATCGATCGATGCTGCCTGTCGTATGTAATACGCTGTCGATACAACTGGCTAGGTTGGTATTTGGTGGCCTCTACATCTGTCACAATATCACAAAGAGTATGGAGTTATGATAGACGTTTTTCGTACCCCCGTCTAAGGGAAATACGTAGGTCGCAAGGTGGAAATTTGTATAATACTGTAGATTAGTTTTGATAGTATAGTAGACCACATTACTATCGCTAACTGGATAAGAAAGAGGGGGACTATGAAGAAAGTCTGGTTTTATCCATTTATAGCTGGTTGGTACGATTATATCTTTGTATCTTTGCTACTAGGAAGCATTGTTGCCCTCATTGTAAGTCTTTCACAGGTTCCAGCCAATATATTTTTT
>JBCDFA010000065.1:0-26239 GCA_039178835.1 Chloroflexota bacterium | reverse complement strand
GCGGCGGCGCGGTTGCGCCCATCGGTGATAGTGCGGCTGCGGGGTTTCATATCTTCGGTCATCAGCGGCTCCTTTCAGCATCTGGCAATGGTGTGCGCTGATTATACTGTACCTTGGTGATTGGTGTCGATATTCATTTGCATCCACGAGTGTGACTCAACCTAGTGGTCAAGCGTCTATACAAGTAGACAGCTTGTAGCAGGGATTCTGTCTGAAAAGTGAGGTGCGTGGTACTGGGAATGATTGGGGCACATGCCTCTGGGCGATTGGATGGAAGGTGAGCTGCCTTCGACAAGCTCAGGCAGCGAGATGTGGGCTGTATGGCTCTATTCCGCAATATGAGCACGGCGGTTTACAACCGCCGCTACAAAGCTGCGTTCGTTGCGTTGTGAGGCAGAATAAATGTGTCGCTGCTTTGTGCATGGTTGAGTGACGGGCATCTTTTGCAGGTGGTCTGGCGGGGGCCACACCGCCGCCTTCGACACGCTCAGACGGCGGGTTGTGGGACGTATGGTTTTTCCACGATGTGAGCACGGCGGTTACAAACCGCCGCTACAAAGCCGCGTTCGTTGCATTGTGAGGCAGAATAAATGTGTCGCTGCTTTGTGCGTGGTTGAGTGACGAGCATGCTTTGCGGGTGGTCTGGCGGGTGCAACACTGCCAGCGGGGTACCAAGGGGCTGGACCCTTGGGCGGGGCGTGGGGCGCAGCGCCCACAACCACCAAGCTGGAATGAAAGAAGGGAAGGTGGCGTGGAGGGATAAGAGAACGCCTTCGACACGCTCAGACAGCAGAATGTGGGATGTATCGCTCTATTCCGCAATGTGAGCACGGCGGTTACAAACCGCCGCTACAAAGCCGCGTTCGTTGCGTTGTGAGGCGGAATACATGTATCGCTGCTTTGTGCATGGCACGGTTGGGTGACGGGTATTCCTTGCGGGTGGTCTGGCGGGTGCAACGCTGCCACCTTCGACAGGCTCAGGCGCCCACAAACACCAAGCTGGTAAGCTAGGACAAGCGGCAAATTCATAGTTGATTACTATCTTGATATCAGACTACGCCTATGTAAGTACTGAAAAATTCAAATGACGGATTGATGGCACTATGAGGGGCCAGCCGTGGCCCCTCACAACCCCCGGCCCAGGCGCTGCGCCCTGGGTACCCGCAAGAGAGGTACGTGGTACAAAGAGTGATTGGGGCGCATGCCTCTAGGCGATTGGATGGAAGGTGGGTTGCCTTCGACACGCTCAGACAGCGGGGTGTAGTGTATTGATAGTAACAGAGTGTCATTGCTCACGAGATTGTAGAACGACCGGCATACATTCGCATTGGGCGACTGGTTCAATACATGGTAGTAAAGGAGAACACCATGGCATTTTGGAAACGCGCAGGACGTTCGCAGGAACAGGATGGCTTGAACGCATTGGATCGAGCAACGAAATCGGTGGCGGTCTCTGCCTCACGGCGGGGATTCTTAAAGAAATTGCCAGCGCTGGGGCTGGAGCAGGGTTAAGTCTATCAACGCTGAGTGTAGCGAAGGCAGGTCAGTCATGTTGTGGTGTTGTTGTCCCCGACAACTGTCCAGAGCAAAAAATTACTTGTGAGACTTGTTCTGATGGGAGAAAGCGTGCTAAGACCACAACCTGGAACTTTGTCTGTAATGAATTTTGTGATTTTGCTTGTAACCCTAGCTATACGTATGGACCATGTCTAACTCATTGTGCTGATTAAATTGATAGACAATAATAGAATATAGCTAGAATACAATACACAAAAGCAATCTACTCAAGGGACTTTATTAGATCCTCTATATTAATGAAACATAATAAGCAATTGATATAGAGGAGCTTAAATTCAACATCATTGAGCTTGCTCTCATTGATAGACCCAACTAAATATTCCAAATACGATAGTAATATAATAAATTATGGACCAAGCATCATCAAGAAACATTGATATTGATGGTGCAATGTCATCACAATACTGGAAGTTAACCGTCTTATATAGAGATGGAAAGTAACACTCATTAACTATGACTATTGAAACTTATCAAACAATATACTCAAGAAACGTATGTCTTACATTATGTGCCGTGATACTCATGCTTGTGTTTAGTGCTTGCACACCTGATAGTAATTTACCTTCACCTGGTACGGAAGATAATGATTTTAACGGCACAATTATTACTTTTGCTACCCTTAAAGATGATCGAGCATATTATGAACCGTTGATGGCTGCCTTCAATGCCGAAAATCCTGATGTGCAGGTGCAATTGGTCGAACTCGATCCGTCCCAGACTATGGCAGAGATCGTACGTCTCGCTGATACCGCTGCTGTCTCTTTTATGAGCGAAGAAGACCGCGCCAGTCAGTTGACACGGGACCTCACGCCTTTTATGGCTGCTGATCCCGACTTTGACCAACAGGACTTTTTTCCGGTTGCCTTCTCAGCTACCGACAACGAACTCATGGTGTTGCCCCGTACAATCGCGCTTCCGCTGTCAAGCTACAATCAGGATCTGTGGCTTCAGCATCATACACAACCCCCTAATCCCGCTATCACCTGGCCCGATCTGCTGGCTGCACTTGAACCAATAGTGGCAACAGATACTGAGAATATCGGGTTTCTTGATTGGAACGGTGGTGCTGATGTGGTTCGCAACGAGTTGGCCACTGCTGGGATAACCTCCGGCGCCACCCAACTTGATTCAGCAACGGCGGAAGCGATATTAACACGAATCGTGGACCTTAATGACACACGGACCGTAGCGATCCCACTTGGTTCCGCCGAACAGCCTGTCACCACCGCAGACATTCACCCGCGTATTCTGGATGAGCAGATTATGGTCTGGCCGACCTGGATGTTGCTTCTGAATGCCAATGACCCACAACCAGCATTCACGGTAGGGCATCTACTCACACCCAACACCAGCCCCGTAGTTAACAGCGGTTACATCATGAGTAGTGGCAGCCAAGCCCCCGATGAGGCATGGCGCTGGTTAGCCTTTTTGAGCCGTCAAGCGCCGCCGTCGATAGCACCAGGTGATGTGAGCACCATCCCGGCACGTCAGTCGCTCGCAGCCAGCGGTGATTACTGGTCCCAACTTGATCCGTCGCTGGCAGAGGCGGTACGAAGCCAGCTTGAGCAACCATTTGCTACGACACTACCCGACTCAGCGAGCGTAGCCACACTCAATCAGGCGCTGGTCTCGGTCTTACAGGATGGTCAGTCTATCGACGAAGCCACCCAGAATCTTCCCGCAATAGAAGCACCTGCGCCATCTGATGCAACCGATGCGGAGAGTACCCCCATTGCTATAGCGACCCCGATCCCGACTACCACGGCTGACACGATCACGATTGAGTTTATCGATCTGTATGCCAATCACACAGAGCTTGAACGGCTTGCCGAGCAATTCCAGCGTGAACACCCCAACATCGAAGTCAGCGTAGCACGTGAGCTATCGGGATCTATAATGTGGTTGCCCACATTATCGGAGGAGTTTGACTGCTTCGGGTGGGTTGGTCTCGGTGTCCGTAAACCGGAAGAGGTGCTTGATTTACAACCATATATTGATGCGGATGCCACGTTTCCGCGTGATGATTACCCGATAGCTGTATGGGAACCGTTTCAAATCGATGGAGGGACATATGCACTACCACGAGAGCTTAGTCTCCCAATGTTAGCCTATGATCAGGCAACCTTTGCAACCAATGGACTCACGCCGCCCACAGATGATTGGACCTTTAATGATTTGCTGGCAACCGCAGAGATCATTGTGCAGAAACCAGACATTACACAAGAGGGTTTTGTAAGCGCATCTGCAGGTGATGTTGATATTGTGTTGACCATGTTCGATGTAAGCCCGACCAGGATTATCGATGGACAACTTCAACCAAACTATACTCACCCAGACCTGGTCGAGGCATTGCGCTCCTATGTGGACTTACTCCAACGCACCTCATTAGATCAAAGGTTGTATGGATATGGACCTGAGGCCACCACACCAACAGACTATGACAAACAATTTATCCAGCGTGAGGTGGCACTATGGCTCAACCGGGAATTTCCGGCCAATGAGCGAGGACAGTACATTGACGGTATTGCTGTAGCGCCGCCACCACGTCAGACTCCTGAACTGGTGCCAAGTGACGTTGGTGGGTTAGGTTTGTATATCTCTGCACAAACAGCACATCCTGAAGCCTGTTGGGAATGGATTACCTTCTTACAGGATCATACACTGAGTGGTATGGATGGCTTCCCGGCCCGTATGTCGTTAGCAGAATCAGAGGCTTTTGCGGCTATGGCACCACCCGGTGCAGACGATGTTTACGCAGCCTATCGTGATTTATTGCAACGCCCACCAGCCTCGTACTATTTTATAGATGACGAAGACTTTATCAATGACTTCTGGTTCTATCAAGCTATCGATCAGGCATTGCAGGGCGAAGACATCGCACAGACATTGGCCAACGCCCAACGACTTACCGAGGCTCATCTGGCCTGTGTACGCGGAGGTGAGGACCGTACTGCATGTGCACTTGAGGTTGATCCAGAGTATGCGGGGTGGCAACAGAGTATTGAGGACATAGCAGCAGACGAGGAAGACGAGGAGGAATAGGCTACCAATGAGGTGTGATGATTGGTGGTAGTGGCGCGTCTTAAAGAGCAAGGAAGTCTGACAATCAGCTAGAAGGAAGGACCTGATGCGCAACTATCACCACCTCCGATTATGGCTATGCTTGTTTGTGTTGGCAGGTGTGTTGAGTGCCTGTACACCCAACCAACCTACACCTGTGGCAGAGGAAGCACCTCCAGTGACAGTAATGCCGCCACTACTGACACCGGCCCCAACCAATGGCGTTACCACCATCACTTTTGGAGCACAGGGCTGGCACCAGGAACGCTTTGCGCCCTATATTCGACAGTTCAATGATATAAATCCTGATATCAAAGTAGAATTTGTATCACTGGACGACATTGCCCCTATCACATCACCAGAAGAAGAAGCACTGGCTACAGTAGAGGCCGTTGATACTGCACAACCTGTTCGCGTGGGACTCTGGGAACGTATGCATCCATACTATCGTGATTTGCGTCCCTTGATGGAAGCGGACGCCAACTTTGATCCAAGTGATTTCCACCCCAGTTCACTCGAAGATGCAACAGTTGATGGTGGTATCTATGTGCTGCCTCACACCCGTTTTGTGCCACTCCTTTCGTACAACAAAGAGCTATTCGCAGCCCAAGGCATCCCTGAACCGACGGCTGACTGGACCTGGCAAGATCTACGCGCTGCCGCCGAACAACTTGCCCAACGCGAAGACAATGAAGTAACAACCTATGGTCTGCTTGGTGATGTGTCGGGATCAGGAACAACGGCAGTTATCGGCGAGTTGATGACGATAGATCCCACACTGGCAACCACACCCGTATCCCAGGCTGAGATCGACGTGGACATTGCTGTCCAGGCTATCGAGCAAGTGCTAAACTTGGCTGAGACTGGTGCGGTCTATGTTCGGAGTGATGAGGGTGAAACGAATCGTACCTACATTGGTTTGGTAAATGCAGGGAAAATAGGGATGTGGCCCACTGGATTACTCAATGACCCGCTGGATCAACCCGCATTCGAGGTAGGGACCATCCCGTTTCCCGATATTCCCATCCTTCTCTACTCTATTATCGATGGATATGTGATGAGTCCGGGGACCCAACATCCCGAGGCAGCGTGGCGCTGGTTATCGTTTCTCAGCCAACAATCGGTCCCCCTGGAACTCTTTTCAGAATCATTCTATACGGTACCTGCACGTATCTCTGTTACAGAAGAGAGTGATCGCTGGCAGCGTTTTGATGCTTTAACAATCGAAACTATTCAAGCGGATTTAAGTGAACCTCTAGTTCCCTATTCGGTAGCAGCGACACGGACTGCTGATTGGTTAGTGACAGGGGGAGGACTGCGTCGCGTGCTAAATGGTGAACAGACAGCGCTTGTGGCAGCACAGGAAGCACAAACAGAACTAGAGGCATTCAAGCTCGCCGAACAAGCGCAACCAGACGTTGATGTTGATACTCTTGTAGTCGAGGCACCAGTAGCTGATACAGCCCCTGCCGATGCCAGCACGATCACCTTTGCCTCGAATGTGGTCAATCTCCAACCCCTTGTGGATCAATTTCATCAGGAACAAGCAGAAGTGTTCGTTCAACTGGAAGCAGTTAATAACCCCACGCTCACCGATCTGGCCAACACCACTGATTGTTTTGCCACCTGGGCCCCACCCACCTCGGCGCAACAAGCAGCCTTGCTTGACCTGCGCCCCCTCTGGGATGCCGATACCACACTCTCTCGTGACGTGTTTCCATCAGCAGTGCTGGCACCCTTCGAGCAGGATGGCGCTCTATATGGCCTCCCACATCGCGTGGATATTCCCACCCTCCACTACAACCCGGCACTCTTCGATGCAGCCAATCTGACCTACCCCACTGCCGACTGGTCGCTCGATGACTTCGTGGCTTCCGCGACCCAACTCACGCAGGAACGAGACGACCTGTATGGCTTTGCCGTCGTCGGGGACCACACCACAGCTTTAGAGTGGTGGCTTCAGCGGGAAGGTGTTCTTCAAGACACTGGTGAACTGACCTGGACCGACCCTGACGTGCTGGCTGCCCTCCAGGGCTATGTGGACCTGCTCACCAGCACCTCACCCCACAAGCAGTTGGTAGGTTATACCTCCACATCTCCACCAGATTTGACTACGCAACTGGTGACAGGGGAGCAGGTTGCGATGTGGCTTGATGGCCGCCTGACTTTTGGTGATACCCACTATTTAGGAGATGGCGAAACCATCCAAGTTCCCTTGCCCGGCGGCACAATCGAAAATCGAGCAGAAGACGTGGAGGTCACCACTGGACTGTACATTGCCGCCGACACGCCTCACGCTGACGCGTGCTGGCAGTGGCTCCGCTATGTGAGCGACAATGTGACAGGTATTATCGGTGGGATGCCCGCCCGTACAGATGACGTCATTACTGAGCGATTTGCACAAGATGCCGAACCAGGACAGAGTGAGGTACATGCGGTGTATCGAGAAGCGTTGGCTCGGGCTACGAATCGTGAAGTGCAAACCTTTTTTCTACACGATCCTAATCTCGACCCGTTCTGGTTCTATCGGGCACTTGATCAGGCATTGCAAGGAGCTAATCTCGAGCAGGAACTCACGAACGCTCAACAATTGACCGAAGCCTATCTGGCGTGTGTGGACGCCGGAGGTGTAGGAGGTGACTGTGCCGTGGAGACGGACCCCGATTACGACGGATGGCAGCAGACCATATCGGGAGATGAGTAACTTTGCAGGTTGATGGGGCGTACTATATAGTAAGCAGTGTACGCATGAGAAAGGAGTTACTATGCGAACTAACTGTATGCTACCACTGATCGGGCTATGTCTTATTGTGGTTTTGCTTGGCAGTGCCTGTACCCCCAACCGTCCCACACCGGCTGCTGATAGCGAGTCTGAGCAGATACCAGCACCGGCTGCTGAGAACGCGACTGGCTCAGAGGAACAAGTTACCATTACTTTTGGTACTTACCATGTTTCTGATATCGAATTTTATGAACCCCTGATCCAACAATTCGAGCAACAACATCCTGCCATTCAGATCGAGTGGGTCGCACTAAGCCCAATCCTTGAGCAAGCCGATAGCGATACTGAGGTACTGCGTGAAGTCGCTACCACGGCAGATATCGCTTTGATAGACGCATCGTCCATCTATGGCGAACAGACCGAGCGGTATTTGCACGATTTAACACCGCTAATGGATGCCGATCCATCCTTTGATACGGATGACTTTTATCCTGGCGCATTCATCCAGCATCCCACCAACTCAGCTATTTACGGTGTTCAACAAGACATTCCGATCCGTTTCCTGCTGTACAACCAATCACTCTGGGAGGCACAAGGATTGCCACCACCAGAACCAGACTGGTCGTGGGACGATCTTTTCGCGGCGGCAGAGCAACTGGCCCAGCAACGTGGCTCAGCAGAAGATGTGTATGGCTTTATGGGAAGTTGGGGTGGTCTTTCTGAGGCGATAATTGCCGTCTTTGCTCAAGCGGGTCTTGATCGGACTGTCCCACCAGACGAGATGGTTGTTGATCAGCCAGAGACAGTTGAAGTGCTCGAACGGCTGGCACAACTCATCGAGAGTGGTGCTGTCTACCAGCATCCTGAAGCAGACAACATCAGTAGTGATGATCTGACGGCCTTGATCAGCAATGAGCAGATTGGCCTCTGGAATTCGGATATTTTTGTCAATACGACCTTGCCTTTTGAGGTTCGGGCAGCACCATTCCCGATTTCACCACAAGCAGGCGCACTGTTTAACAATGAAGATAGCTGGGCGATCAGTGCGGGAACACAGCATCCTGAAGCAGCATGGCGCTGGCTCGACTTTCTCAGTCATCAGAGTGCGCGAAGTTCCAGTACGCCTGGTCTGGCACAAGCGACAGCTGTACCATCACGCCAATCAATTGCAGAGGAGATTGGTTATTGGGAGAATCTCACATCACGAACACAGGTAGCCAACATTGAAGAGGTGGCCCAGTTTGCCCTTCAGCAAGATACGACGACGCCCTTCTTCACTACAGTTGACTGGGAGGCATGGCAAATTTTATATGGTGCCGTCGATGCCGTTCTGGATGGTGATTCGGCAGAAAGCGCACTGGCAGAGGCCCAGGCATCGCTTGACGAAGTGGCCGCAACACGGCTTGCCACACCATCCGAGACCGCTGAGGAAGAACCGATTGTTGTCGCTACACCACCATCAGAACCGATTGCAGAAGGCGCAACCGAGATTGTCTTTAGTGCTCCAACTCCTTTCTACGAAACTATCGATATGGTTGCGACCCAATTTCATCAGGAACAAGATGCGGTGCATGTTACGGTAGTGCCAGATACCCGCATGGGCAATGTCGACGACACACAAACGACATCAAGTCCTGATTGTCTAGTTGGGCTAGTACAACCCCCGGAAACAGGTCAGTTTCTAGATCTTAGCCCTCTCTGGGATGGCGATACAACCCTCCCGACCGATGCGTTCCCTCCAGCATTGCTGGCACCATTGGAACAAAATAACGCCGTGTATGGATTGCCCTATTTCGTGGATATCCCGACCCTGCGCTACAATCCAGCTCTCTTTGATGCGGCCAATGTGCCTTATCCTACTGCTGACTGGTCACTTGAGGATTTTGTCGCAGCGGCAACCCAACTTGCACAGGTCGACACCAGCAATCCGCAATATGGCTTTGCCATCGTAGACGACCACACACCAATATTGGAATGGTGGCTCGAACGGGAAGGTATCACATCCATACTGGCATCAGATAATCAGCAATGGATGGACCCAGAACAGATCGCTGCCATCCAGAGTTATGTGGATCTGCTAACCAGTACCTCCCCACACGACCAGTTTGTTGATCACACATTCACCGATCAATCGCTCCTGGCCTCGCAGCTGGTTGCCGATGGGCAGGTCGCGATGTGGCTCGAAGGCGATTATGGCTTTGGGAGTAACGGTTTTGCGGATGAACCAGAGACCGTTGTGTATGCCCCATTGCCGGGTGGCACAATGCAGAACCGGATCAGTGATGTATCTGTCACAATGAGCCTACACATTATGAGACAAACACCACACGCCGATGCGTGTTGGCAATGGCTCAAGTATATGAGTGCTGATGTAAGCAGTATATTGGGTGGGTTTCCTGCACGTACCGATACAACCGTTGCAGAGCGTTTTGCCCAAGAGTCCGCAATGGGACTGAGCGACGTGTATGCGGTGTATCAGGAGGCACTGGCGCAGACAACACAGCGTGAGGTAAACACCTTGCTCACAAATAATGTTAATCATAATCTGTACTGGTTCTATCAGGCAATCGATGCCGCATTGCAAGGGGCCAATCTGGAACAGGAACTTACCAATGCTCAACAGTTGACAGATGGCTATCTTGCCTGTGTCGCAGGAGGTGGTGATCAGAGCGACTGTGCCGTGGAGATTGATCCGGATTATGAAGGATGGTAACAAAGTATTGAGGACAAGGGATCAGATGAGGGCGACTCAGAGGAATAATTGACCGATGAGGTGTAACGATTGGTGGTGATAGTGTGTTTTAGAAAACCGATAAGGGCCTGATGCGGAACTATCACCACCTCGGATCACTTATGTTAGCTGGCGTGTGCAGTGCCTGCCGCATACCAGTGCAACACACGCAAAGCACGCAGCGTGTTCCAGCGGCTCGGCTGGCCTACATCGGCATCTAGCTCAATCGGCATCTCGCCGGGATACTGGATCTCAAGTGGCCAGCGACCGTTGGAATCGCACTTAGATGCGACCAGTTCGATGGCTTCAGCTACGCGCTCATCTGGCATAACACGGGCGCGACGCAAATACTCAAGACCGCGAAGCACGTCGTAATGCCACCATGTGGGGAAAGCAAAGCGGGTAAACGCAGGATGTTCACGTCCACCACCAGAACCATCCTTCCTGTCGTAGTAAATAACCTCACCGGTCGACCGACGACGAAAGAGGCGGCGTTCAAGGATATAGTTTGCTCCCCTGAGACGAGCTGCGGTCACGTCCGGGCGGCTCCCAAAACGCAGTTCATACTCAAGCAGCGCCTCAAGCACACAGATAGTTGTGTTGAACGATGACCGTGTTGAGCCATTGACTGCATCGCAGTTCCAGCCACCATCTGTTAACTGTTCGCCCAACAGCCGCTCGACAATGCCCAGAACATTCTGACCGAAGTAGGCACCGGCCGCCCCAACCTGTCCGTTGATACAAGGCTCCACCTCGCCAACGAAGAAGGGGTTGCTATCATATGCCACCGCTCCTTGCCATGTCACATGGTCACGCACACGTGCCAGTGCATGGCGTGCCTGGTCACTCGCTGGATCGAGACCCATATCCCGCAGGAGCATCAGGACATGCATGGTGGAATTCCATCCACGATTCCACGCTACACCACCCCAGGACCCATCGGATTGCTGAAGAGCCAGTAAGCGTGCACCAGCACCCTCGGTGGCGACCTTTGCACGCTCTTGTGCGACTTCCTCCGCCGACGCATCGGTTAAGTCCTGCAACACTTGCCAGCGTATCGAGGGATCGGAGTCAAGCAACCATCGTATGACCGATTGTGATAATGCTGGAATGTGCCGTTTGCATGGATCGGTCGACATCATTTTGTGATTCTTGCTCTGGTTAAAGACGCTGTTCAGTGCAGTTGGTGTGCAAACACGTTACTGAAACGCTCAGGCGGTGAATCAGAAGATTGCACAGACACATCATCTAAGTATCCTTTGTCCCATCACCTGACATTCCACGGAACAGCCAGTAAATCATCCATCAGTAGAACATATGTTTTTATAACATGCGTGGAATGTACTGTCAAGCAGGTGAGGCCAATGACTGTGCGGTAGCAGTGGAGCACGATTACGCTGGATTAGTGTGCGTGATGTATGCCAGACCTGAAAGGCACATAAAACCTCTCAGGTCTGACAAAGCAAACTCATTTCTTGCGGTTACGCAGGAACGGCGGAATATCCAGATCGTCGGTATTCGTAAACGTTGGTGTGCGTGGTTGTGGTTGCGGCTGGGGCTGACGTGCCGGTGCTTGATTCTGATTCCCTGGTGCAGCCACAGCACGCTGAGCAGTGCCAGCCTGTGGCGTCTGTGCCGCATTGCGGGGGCGCTGCTGGTTCGCCGGTTTGGATGTATCGAACCCGGTTGCAATCAGGGTAATCTTGACCTGGTTGGGTGGGTACGACGGATCGATTACCGCACCAAGAATGATCTGGCCCTCAGGATCAATCGCGTTATAGATGACCTCGGCAGCCTCATTGACTTCGGTAATACCCAAATCTTCGCCACCAGTCACATTGAACAGCACGCCCTTCGCACCATTGATAGAAACTTCCAGCAATGGTGAGGCAATCGCCTGATTCACCGCATCGACCATGCGGTTGTCGCCACTGCCAATCCCAATCGCCATAAGCGCGGTACCCTGTTGCGCCATAATCGTCTTCACGTCTGCAAAGTCGACGTTGATCAAACCGCGCTGCGTGACGAGGTCGGAGATACCCTGAATGCCCTGTCGCAGTACATCATCTGCCATGCGGAATGCCTGCAACATCGAAGTACTTTTGCTGGCACTCTGAAGCAGCCGATCGTTGGGGATCGTGATCAAGGTATCAACCATTGGTTTGAGTTGTTCAAGTCCTTGCTCGCCGGTCTTCTTACGATGGTTCCCTTCAAAGGTGAATGGTCGCGTCACCACACCAACGGTCAGCATGCCCAAATCCTGAGCAATACTTGCAATAATAGGTGATGCGCCGGTGCCGGTTCCACCGCCCATACCGGCAGCGATAAAGACCATATCGGCACCCTTGAGCGACTCATAGATCTCTTCCGTTGTTTCCTCGGCAGCCTTTTGCCCAATAACCGGATTACCACCAGAGCCAAGGCCCTTGGTCAGTTTATCCCCGATACGAATGCGGACATCGGCCAGCGAGTGCATCAATGCCTGAGCATCCGTGTTAACCGTAATAAATTCAACTCCCTGCATCCCATCTTCGATCATACGATCAACTGCGTTCGATCCACCGCCACCAACGCCTACTACTTTGATTTGAGCCCCAGGCTCCAATGCCGCATTAAAGTCGGTATAATCAGTCATTCGTATCCCTCCATAGTGAAGTATCACATATCGTGCGTTGCATGTCGCATGCCACACGACATGCGACCGATAAACAGGTCAGGGAAGAAATTCCCGAAGCCAGTTCTTAAAGCGGTCGTAGCTGGTTCCTAAGCCGTTGCGTTCTCCGTTGACGCTAGAGGCATTCATCATCGCGACTCCGTGCCGCGACCCCCAGCGCACCAGCCCTACCCCCGTCGCATAGGATGGACTATCAATTGACTCCGAGAGACCATACAAATTGTCTGGTATGCCAACCCGGACTGGAACCCCAAGCATCTCTCGCATGAGTTCATCAAAGCGTGAAAGCTGTGCCGACCCGCCAGTGATTACGATACCAGCTGGCAATAATCCATCATAGCCACTACGTCTGATTTCGTTGTAAATGAGTTCGATCACCTCCTCGGCGCGTGCCTGAATCACTTGATTGAGTAAATAACGGCTAATCGTTTTTTTCTCGTCTGGCCCAAATCCTTCGACTTCGATCTCATCTTCGGCCTTGTCTGTTGGTTCTTCAGCGATGGCCGAGCCATATTTGATTTTGAGATACTCCGCAGTGTGGTGTGGTGTTTGTTGAACCAAAACAATGTCGTTGGTAAACTGATTGCCCCCAACCGCGATCACACTGGTGTGCCAGATGCCACCCTGTACGAAGACCGCAATGTCCGTGGTCCCACCACCAATGTCGACCAGGGCGACTCCGCGCTCCTTGTCCTCGGCACTGAGCACCGCCTCACCCGATGCAAGTGGCTGCAGCACCAGATCATCAATGTCTACGCCGGAGCGCTGGACACTTTTGATCAGGTTCTGGATGGCCATAACCTCACCGGTGATGATATGGGTTTCGACTTCCAGCCGAAACCCCGACATCCCGATGGGATCGCGAATACCCTCATGGCCATCAACAATATAAGCACGTGGAATAACATGAATAACTTCGCGCTGTGTTGGAATAGCCACAGCCTGCGCTGCCTCAACAGCACGCCCAATATCATTTCGTGTAATCTCGTGGTCGCTTCGTGCAATGGCGACAACACCACGGCTGTTGAGCGACGATACATGTCGGCCTGCAACGCCGACAAATGCCGTCCCGATACGATACCCCGAGAGTCGTTCTGCTTTTTCGACGCTGGTGGCAATAGCATTGACGGCGTCGTCGATATTGACAATGACACCCTTGTCCAACCCTTTGGAGGGGGTCAGACCGACGCCAAGGATATTGAGGCGTCCGTGTTCCTGGATCTGTGCCACAATCGTGCACACTTTGGTTGTGCCAACATCAATAGCGACAATAGTACGTTGTGCCATAGCGTTCACCCCCTACCAAGAGTCGCGAATGTGTGATGTTGTTTCGATAGGTTCCATATCAATGCATTTGCTCATCACAACACTCCTAACCCTGATTGTTGAAGTTACGGCGTTTCCGCCTCCGGCGACGGCGCTATCGCGCCATCATTGCGATAAAACGGTGTGCTTGGTCGTAAATCAATATGCGTAAATGCCGTTCCATCGTGTAAAAGCTGATTTAAGACAATAAGTTTTTCATCAAGACGGTCGTTTTGACCAAAGATTATCGTTTTTTGATCTGGCGACATGACCACAACACCAGTGTCAGGATGCCAGCTAATCTCAGTTGGCGTCAGATTGACTTCGGTTGGTAGCCGTAGTGCCAGTGATTGACCCAACTCCATCACCTTTGTATCAACATGATCGTTTGGTGCAAGCTCCTGATTGCTCCGATCCTGAATGACCAGCGTATTGGTCAGTGGTGCCGTACCATCATTTCCTAACACCCGTCCGTCCGCATCGACCAGGAAGATATTGCCACCAACCTGCCAGCGCACCTCTGGTGCTCGTTCGTCAATGGTAATCACCAATCGGTTAGGGAGCGTGACATACGAACTTGCGTCCTCTATATAGGCATTGGTCAGCAATTGCTCATTGATGCGTTGCGTATCAACTGACCAAATTGATTGATTTCGTGCACTGGCCAAATCGATCACATCGACCTGACTGATGACTTGTGCGCCTTCCACCTGTATTTCCTGTACAACATACTCAGGTGATGTAAAAATGTATAACAGACTCCCTGCTGAGACGATCAGCGCGATCAAACTAAACAGCCGCCCACTGGTGACCCACGACCCGGCAACAATCTTTGCGCCTGGTCGTACTGATGAGCTTGTATTCTTACGCAATGGCTTGTGACGCACATTGGTTGTTCGTTTTTGTGATTTGTTATATCCAGAGCGTTGCATAGAGCTTCACCATAGGTTTGCACCACGGTATATAACGATATACATCACCGATTTTGACGCTCAAGCGCCAGTGTAATCAGACGATCTAACAATGCGTTGTAGGGCAGTCCGCTCATTTCCCACATCTTTGCGTACATGCTCACCGGCGTAAATCCAGGCATGGTATTGGCTTCGTTCAGGTACAGCGCCTCAGTCTCACGATCCAGCAGAAAGTCAACGCGGGCGAGACCTGCACCATCAAGTGCGGTGAATGCGCGTTTCCCCATCTCGCGGACCTGCTCAGTATGTGTACGCGAAATCGGTGCCGGAATAACCATTTCTGACGCACCATCAAGATATTTCGATTCGTAGTCGTACCATTCCTTCGAGGGCAGAATTTCACCAGGGATGCTGGCTTCTGGCTCGTCATTCCCCAGAATGCTCACCTCGATCTCGCGTGCGTTGATCCCCTGCTCAACCACGATACGACGGTCGTAACGCGCTGCCTCGCTGATACCACGCTCAAGTGTTGCGCGATCAGTTGCTTTGCTTATGCCGACGCTACTGCCCATGTTGGCCGGTTTGACGAACATGGGATAGCTCAGTTGTGACTCGATACGTTCAAGCGACTCTACTGGATCACGCGCCCAGTCGATCCGCCGCAGAAACAGCCATGGCAACTGAGGCAGATCAGCCGCTGCAAAGGCGTGCTTCATCATCACTTTGTCCATCGCCACCGATGAGGCCAGCACTCCACAACCTACGTAGGGCACACCAGCAAGCTCAAACAAACCTTGCACAGTGCCATCCTCGCCACGAGGCCCATGGAGCACCGGAAATACCACATCGATGGTTGGCACTTGTCCGGCTGGTGTGTTCGTCGTTGCTACCGTAGACAACAGCGTCGTTGGCGATGGCGTTTCTGCGGCAGTAGCGCTCTCTGTTTTTTCAGATGGCCCGCCTGGCAGAAGTTTGGGATCGGCCATATCTTCCAGTGTTGCCAATGGATCGCCACCTGCAAGCCACCGCCCGTCTTTGGTGATACCGATGGGAAGCACCTCATATTTGTCACGATCAAGACCATCGATCACGGCACGGGCCGAGACAATGGAAACTTCATGTTCACCAGATTGTCCACCAAACAACACACCAACACGAATTTTAGGTGTCATGGTTCTTCTGCCTTACGAAAATGCCTCAATCACAAATCATTTCTGCCGGTTACCACCGACAAGTTGTACTTCTAGTTCTAATGCCACACCGAATTCTGCTAACACTCGTTCCTTCGCCAGCTTGATTAGTTGGAGCACATCGGCACAAGTCGCATCGCCACGATTAACAATATAATTGGCATGCTTCTGTGCAATCTCGGCTCCACCAATACGAGTTTCCTTCAGGCCAGCGGCTTCGATCAAACGACCTGCGCTGTCTCCTGAGGGATTTTTGAATACACTGCCACACGATTGACCACTTGGTGTTTTGCTACGACGTTCTTCGGAAATCGTGGCAAGATGGATAGCCAGCGTTCGTGGGTCGGCACGGATCAGCTTGAATTCGGCTGCCACAATGATTGGCCCTGGCGATGCCGAGATCTGCGACCTTAACACACTGGTACGATAGCCATACCCAAATCGATCTACCGGCCATGCTTCGATCTTGTTGTCAATGAGCAACCATGCACGATTCAGGCTTGATGCGATGTCGCCACCATAGCAACCGGAGTTGCCAGATACTGCCCCACCGATGGTACCGGGGACGCCCTCGGCCCATTCCAGGCCAGACCACCCCTGACGTGTCACTTTGCGAGCAGTTCCAGCCGTTGGTGCACCTGCGCCAATTCGCACATATGCTGTATCACCATCTTCTCTGACCCGTACATCTTGATCACGATAGCGCACAACAAGGCCTGCAAAGCCATCATCGTGGATCAAGATGTTTGAGCCACCACCCAGTATAAAAATGGGTAGCTGCTGAGTTTGGCCCCATACCAATGTTTCTTGCAACTGCTCAGGTGTCTTGACATCGGCAAAATAGTGGGCCGGGCCACCAATCCGCCACGAACTGTAACGCGCCAGTGGTTCGTTGACTCTAATATGGTCAGGTAGTGCGTTGTTGGCACCTGTTGTATCTCGCTTGTCGCTCATCGTGTTCCTAATTACTAGTACTTCAGACTTCCATCCCCCACCATATTTTCGGGATAGAATAGCGCGACCACTGGCCGCGCTCTACGAGCTTGTCCTTGTACGGCGCGTGAGATGTGTATGAGTGCGTTGGATGCCCGTACTATCAATCTGGTGCGTCGGCATTGTCGGTAACTGTCACCGCATCGACATGGATGCCAACCAGCAGTCTATGTTAAGCCACCTATTCTATAAGCTGTCGGTGGCAGGCAGCTTGTGTTTTGCTCCTATACGACGAAGAAGCTCTTCGCCAATCTGATATCCGTCGCCTGCGCCCAGCGTGAACAAAACATCACCGGGTCGTAAGAGGTTTTCCAATATGGTAGTCGCTTCCTGGACAGCACCCACAACTGCAACATCAGGATGGCGAATACGTGTGACCAGTTGTGTGCTATCAACACCAGAGGTGTTTTGCTCCCGTGCTGCATAGATGTCACCGATACGAACCACATCAGCATCCTTGAACACATCACCCCACGCATCGAGCAGTGCCTGGGTGCGTGAGAAAGTATGTGGTTGCAGGTAAGCCACAATGCGTCGCTCTGCATAACTGCGTCGTGCAGCCTGGAGCGTAGCCAGTACCTCGGTTGGGTGGTGCGCGTAATCATCAATGATGGTGATGCCACCCACCTCACCCTTGAGTTCAAATCGACGCTCTGCACCACGATAGGTAGTCAGGGCTTCGGCAATCGTTTCCTGATTGACGCCCAGCAATGACGTTGCTGCGATGGCAGCCAGTGCATTCCGCACATTATGATCGCCGTGCAGTGGCATGGTGCGTGGGCCAAGCCGCCGCGTGGACAGGGTTCGCTGGTTGTAGTGCCACAGGTCAAACGTGGTGCCCTGCGCGGAACTCTGAACACCGGATGCGCTCCAGTTGAGCAGTTGCCGCCGACAATCGACGGGATTGCCAGCAATACGTTCGTCGATGCCATAATACGTGGCTTCAGTTGCGCCAAGCACACGCTGCACCCCTGCATCGTCGGCACAGACAATCAAGCGACGCGCTTCTTGTACGGTGTTTGCAAATGCGACAAACGCATCATCGTAGACTTCGGCGGTTGGATAGATATCCACATGATCTAATTCAATATTGGTAATAATGGCCAGTGCCGGCATCAACGATAGAAAAGCTCGATCATATTCATCTGCCTCAATAATGAGCGGCGCCTCCGGGGAGCCCCAGCGGGCATTGGTTCCCAGGCTGGGGACGTGTGCGCCCACCAGGAAGCCCGGATCACGTTGTGCATGCATCAGGATGTGGGCAATCAACGCAGTTGTCGTGGTCTTGCCGTGTGTTCCCGCGACTGCAACGACCTTGCGCTGCTGCGACCATTCACGCCAGATGTCGGTACGTTTGAGTACCGGGATGCCACGGTTGTGCGCCGCCTGTAGCTCAGGATGGTCGGGCTTCGCGGCTGAAGTTACAAGAACCGCATCGGCGTCAGCACCATGAGTAGTATCGTGCCCGGCAGAGATGGTTGCCCCGCGTGCAGCCAGCGCGTCAACATACGCATTGTGCTGCATATCTGAGCCACTTATGGTGTGGTCCTGATCGAGAAAAATATTCGCGATGGCGCTCATACCTGCGCCTGCAATGCCAATGATATGGTAGTGCATTACTTATCCGGGCGTAGAATGCGATTAAATCGTAAAATAATAATCACGCCGACCAGAATGGCAAAGGCAGTGATAACGGATGGGATGATATTGGTAAAATCAGGTAAGCCATTCAATGCAACAACTGCCAGATCAGGTAAATTTACCGCCCCTGCTGCCTCGATCCAGAACGATGAAATACCACTCATGAGGAGTACTGCAATATATAAACCACTCAATGCCCCCAAAATACGTAGTGGGCGAAATCCTCCAAAGCCGTTGAGTGGCTTCCCTTCCCATGGCCATGCGTAACCGATACCTACCGCAAGCAGAGCAATAAACACCAACACCCGTAAGAGCAATGGTGCCTGAAAGTTGTCGGGAATAAGTGGTGGCAATGGCTGCACTGTTCCTGGATCATTCCCTAAAAGAAAGGCCCCCAATGGCGGTAAGTTCGTATAGAACCGATTGATAACGCCGATGATGAATTCGCCCCCTTGAACGGTCAGTAGGTACGCAATCGTGAGAAAGAATGCAATACTCAACATATAGCGGAACCCACGGACCCAACCGATAACAGCGAGCGCGAGCAAGATGGTGTAGGTAATGATAGGGCTTCCCAAGTCGATTGAGATCATGCTGGGCTTCTCCTGGCTGCTACATCAAACAACATGCTGGCAAGGCGTTGGGCCGCATCAGGCCGGGCTAGCATGTTACCTCGTTCTGACATATACGTACGTTCCTCATGTTTAGTAAGTAATCTCTCAATGGCCTGATACAATGGGCCCTCTTCCGGTCGTCCGTCGCCAAGCATCGCGCTGTCCTGGATTTTGATGGCTGCACCGTGTCGCACGAGATAATCGGCGTTGGCTTCTTGATTGACGTATGGATATGGTATTAGGATGGATGGTAGTCGTGCGGCAGGTAGCTCGGCCATCGTCGAGGCACCACTACGGCACACTACCAGTGTTGCTGCACCAAACGCACCAACCATGGTTGGTGTTGTGGCGGCGGGTTTGCTGTACAAATAGGGATACAGCCGATAACGTGCCCGTAGGTTTTTAGGTAAACGTCCCACTGCTTCCTGCAAAAATTGCTCATCTCCTTCGCGTCCACACATATGAATAATTTGCGTAAAGGGCAGTATGTGCTCCAGTAACGCTGCTATTGCTTTATTGATGCTACGTGCCCCCCGACTCCCACCATTGACAAACACCACGGGCAAGTCATCATCGAGATCAAAGGTTGCCCGACAGGCGCGTTGGTCCTGGTCAAACAACTCAGTCCGCACCGGATACCCCACAATACGTGTCTTTGACTCTAGATTGGTGAGACGAGAAGCCTGTGGTATGAAACCAAAATAGGGTGCAGAGTCTTCAACATTACAGGCGATCCAGGTTGATAACCGGGCAAGTACTTTCACGGCCATCCCTGGAATGACATCTGGCAAATAGATAATAGTGGGAACACCGGCATTACGCGCTGCCAGAAACAATGGAACACAGACATAGCCACCGGTCCCGAGTATTGCTGCGGGACGTAACTCGTCGATGAGTTGTTGGGCCACACGCGTGCCACGTGCCATCGTACCGAGGTTCCGAACGAGAGTCCATGGGGCCCGACCACGCAGGGCGGCGGCTGGTATCGCACGAAATGGCAGATCGCTCTCTTGCGGGACCAATTGCCGCTCCATCCCATCCTCGCTACCAACATAGATAATCTTGTTCGAGGGGTTCGTAACTGAGGTCGCTCCCTGAGCAGATGCGACAATACTCTGATGCGGTGCATTATGCCCTTCAGCGTTGGCGAACACCCGTTCGCGCAGTGCTGCGGCGACTGCGAGTGCCGGATACACGTGGCCGCCGGTCCCGCCCCCACAGAGGAAGAAAGTCGGCGAATGATCGTGTGGTTCGGCTGCTTGTTGGAGCGACATACGTGCGTTCTCCAGGATTTCGATCCCGTGTGTGACGTGATATGTTTAACAGGATACCAGCCGCAATCATACACATAATGAGTGATGAGTTCCCATAGCTTAAAAACGGGAGTGGCAAACCTGTAAACGGCAAAAGATTGGTAACCACAGCAATGTTAATCAGAGCCTGGAAGACAAGCCAGGCAGTGAGTCCGGTGGCCAGCAAGCAGGCAAATGGATCGGGGGCACGCCCTGCAATGCGAAAGCCACGATACGCGATGACTAAGAAACACGCGACAATGAACACTGTGCCGATGAGACCAAACTCCTCGCCGATGATAGCAAAGATGGTGTCGGTATGCGCCTGGGGCAACCAGAGAAACTTCTGGCGACCCTGCCCGAGCCCAACGCCAAAAATGCCACCGTTTCCGAGTGCAAGCATCGCATGCGCCGGTTGAAAACCACCTTCCTGGTAGTGTTGGAACGGCCCTTCCAGCCAGACCGTAACACGCGCCAGTCGATAGGGTGCAATCTGGACCATCATCCAGAAGGCCCCGGCAGCCACCGTCATAGCTCCGGCGATATGCAGCAGATTGGCTCCCGCTGTGAAGTAAATGATCCCCGAGATCACAAGCAGGACAACCGTCGTTCCCAAATCGCCCCCGATCATCACCAAACCACAGACAATGCCCAGAATAACTGCAAAGGGAATCAGCCCATAGGTAACATTACCGAGCTTGGCCCCACGTCGTGAGAGCCAATCCGCAAAGTAGACAATCAGCGCCAACTTGGCGATCTCAGCAGGCTGCATACTAAAGTTGCCGATAATAATCCAACTACGCGTGTCATTGACGGTCGTCATGCTTTCTGGCAGTACCAATACCAAAACCAGCAACACAAGCGTAGCCGCAAGCAACGGCACCGAATACTTCCGCCAGAAGCGATAGTCGAGGCGTTGGGCTACCAGTAACCCTATGGTGCCGATGATGACACCAACAAGCTGTCGCCACGTGTAGTACAGATGGCCGAGATCGTTTGCCAGCGCATCCATAAACGAAGCGCTGTAGACCATCACCATGCCAATCGGCACCAAAATGCCCACCGCTGTCAGAAGAAAGTAATCTGGTTTTCGACGAGTTGTATCAAACATAGACGATTACCGTTGACGAACAACTGCCTGTACATTCGATTAACAGTTATGGTGCTGGTACCACCAACACCAGAATCAACAATAAAACAACCACACTGGCTGTGCCAATCCACGCAGAGGGCAGGCTACGCCGTACCACTACAGGTGGGTACTGTGTCTGGTCGATAGCAAAGCGTGGTGCCAGAAACCAACCAACCGCTACACCACCGATCAGTCCGCCAATATGCCCCATATTGTCAATATTGGGGACACTAAACCCGATAAAAAGATTAAGCACAATCACCGTAACCAAGCCACCCAACTGATCGCGGGCCATCTGACCAAGCACGTCCCGTGCAATGTAAAAGAACACAGCCAGTGCTCCGATCATGCCAAAGATAGCGCCAGACGCCCCCACTGACGGGGCTGGTGTCAAGGCATATGAAGCGACACCACCAGCAAACCCAGCGATAAAATAGAGTATGACAAAGCGAGATGTGCCATATACTCGCTCGGTCTCTGGGCCAATCGCAAAGAGTGCATACCCATTGAATAACATATGTAAAAGGCCACCATGTAAAAACATGGCCGTCAGGAAGCGATAATACTCACCATTGAATTGAATGGCATCATTGATTTTGGCGCCAAATCCCCGAATTATCTCACTGGTCGTAAAGCCCCCGACTCTGACCCCAACCAAATCAAGGAGCCAGGGAATAGCAAAAATAATGACGTTCACCACCAGCAGAACTATATAGGCACGTGGTGTGCCCATTGGCAAAGGCAAACGCATAGCACGTTGTGCCTGGGCCTGGCCAGTTTCACCATCGCCCTGGGGATAGCCATCACTATCTTCACGTTGTCGTCTGGCCTCATCATCAAGGCGACGGATCATCTCATCATAATCGTTCGTTGATCTATCATGACCTGGCTGGCTCAAGGATACTGTCCTCTCGATCGTGCACATTGCCGACCTGATTATTTGCTACAGAACGTCGTTTTATTGCAATGCGCCAATATTAACATATATTTTTGACAATCCTGCGAAATTCCTCGCCTCGGTGGAATTCATTTTGAAACATGCCAAAACTCGCACATCCTGGTGAGAGTAATATGATGTCGCCTGCATTGGCAAGCGTTCGTGCTCTTTCGACGGCCTGTGTAAAATCGGCAAATGGCCCGTGAATTGCTGCCGTCTGGCCTAAGCCACTTTGAGCTTCCTGATGTAGCAGTTTTTCTAGCGTTGATGTGGCCGAGCCTTCAAGCAGAACAACCGCTTTGGCCTGCTGATTGATGGCTTTGGCAAACTGCTCCAACGGCAGTTGCTTGTCGGCACCACCGGCGATAAGCACAATCGGTGCCTCATAGCTGCGAAGGGCGGCCATAGCGGCGTCCGGCGCAGTAGCCGTCGTATCGTTGATATAGCGCACGCCCTCAATCTCGCAGACCAGTTCTTGTCGATGTTCAACGCCTGTAAAAGAACGTATGGCGCAGACAATAGCTTCGTCTGGAACACCAAATGATTTGGCCAGCGCCATCGCTGCAGCAACATTGGCTCGATTATGCATGCCTGGTAGCGCGATATCAGCAGTCGTACAGATGAATTCGCCTTGCCACGACAACCCCTCATCGGTATAGACAACAGCCGTAGCATCATCAATGGGCTTGTTGCTGAACCAGACGAACTGGCCGGGGGCATCCTTTGCCCAGGTCGACACAATCGGGTCCTGTTGGTTGAGCACCACGACGCCATGGTGGTTCTGCCAGAGTAAGATTTGCCGTTTTGCCTCACCATACTCGGCCATACCGCTGTACCGATTGAGATGGTCTGGTGCTAAATTGGTGACACAGGCATGGGCAGGGCTCAGGCGTGCTGCTCCTAATCCCTCCAGCTGCCAGCTCGAGAGTTCCAATACAACCGGTGTTTGTGGCCCAATTCGGGGCAACTGTTCGAGTGCGGAAATGCCGAGATTGCCAGCGACAACGGTATCAGGATGATGTTCGCGCAGCATCGCACTGGTGAGGAGTGTCGTAGTCGTTTTGCCCTTTGTGCCGGTTATACCGAGAATGGGTCCGGGGCAAAGGCGAAAGAACAGGGTCATCTCTGTCTCGATAGCCACGCCTGCATCGCGTGCAAGCTGGAGGTAGCGCGACGATCGGGGAACGGCGGGATTTTGCACGATCAGATCGACAGTACGAAAATCCTCATCGCGATGTTCGCCCAGCACCCACGTGATAGGCAAACCAACCAATACCTCGATTGATGATTGCAGTGCGTCAGAGCTACGCAGATCTGTGACGATGACCTTAGCACCTTGCTCGACGAGAAAACGAGCGACTCCTAACCCGCCGCCGTGAACACCTAATCCCATTACTAATGCGCGTTTGCCTCGTAAATCCATAGTTCCAACGTGCGATACTACCAATCGCTGATATCATTCGTTTAAGGGGCTATGCACCTGCTGGACCTGTGTTGACTCAGTCAGTACTTCATTTTGCTGCGCTTCGTCGGCCTCGAGTGCCATTGAAATACCAATCAGCGCTGCAACAACTCCAACCAGCACAAAACGTTGCATCACCTGCGTTTCACTCCAGCCAAGAAGCTCAAAATGATTATGCAATGGTGACATTTTGAAAAACCGCTTGCCTTCCCCAGTCATATAGCGGGTGAGTTTGAAGTACCCAACCTGAACAATGACCGAGAGTGCTTCGACGACAAACACAATCCCAATGACGGGAAGAAGCAACCATTGCTGAGACTGAAGTGCAATAACGGCTAGTACTGCACCTAATGAAAGAGAACCCAGATCACCCATAAAGACGTGAGCAGGATGGGCGTTGTACCAGAGAAAAGCAGCACACGCGCCAACCAGTGTAAAACTAAAGGCCATTAGGTTGGTAAAATCACCATTCAAAAAAGTGATAACACCATAGGCTGCAAAGGCCAGTGTTAAATTCCACCCGGCCAGGCTGTCCAGACCATCGGTTAAATTCACTGCATTACTGGTTGCAACAATAATCAAGGTTGCAAAGAGAATAAACCACAAGCCGATATCCACTTCCTCCTCAACAAACGGAAGACGGACAAGACCGCTGTTATCGAGGCCAAATGGTGGTGGCAAATACAACGCCAGGCTCGCACCAAAGGCAATCAGAATCATCAGAACCAATTTCGTGCGTGATGTAAAACCATGCGTTTTGGATTTTGTTCCAACGAGTGAGAGGTAGTCATCTACGGCACCAAGAATGGCAAATGCCACCAGCACAGCAAGCGGCAACAATATCGACAATCGATCCACGAGATTGAATGCAACCGTAAGCACAATAACAGGGACAATAATCATTGCACCACCCATAGTGGGGGTCCCTGTTTTGATCATATGACTCTGTGGGCCTTCAACACGAATCTGCTTCCCAATCTTGTGGGCACGCAGGAAACGCACCCAGAATCCGCCAGTAATCAGAGTGAGCACAAAGGCTGCCGCAGCGAGCAACAATGCCCGTGACATATCATCAACCAGTAAAGCGACCAGAGTGTTTTGCACGTTGTATCTCCCGGTGTGTTAGTATGTCAAGTGTGTCCATTATTGCCCATGCTGTTGTTGAAGTGCGGCAACGATACCGTCCATTGCGGCCCCACGTGATCCTTTGACCAATACATAGTCATTTTGCTGGAGGAGGCCTTGCAGGGTATCAATCACTTCTTCTTTCCCACTCGCAACAATAACACGTTCGTTGGGCATACCCGATGCACGAGCCTCTTCGGCAATCCATTTTGCGCGGATGCCCAGAACGATCAGAATATCAACTACTTCGGCTACGCGACCGCCGATGCGGCGATGTTCTTTTTCTTCGATATCCCCTAACTCAAGCATATCGCCCAGCACCGCAATACGCCGTCCATCCAGATCGGCCAGTAGATTGAGTGCGGCCATTGATGAGACTGGAGAGGCGTTGTACGTATCATCGATCAGGGTCGCACCACCAACTCCTGGAACCGCCAGAAGTCGCAGTTGGGCACTCTCGTCACGTAAACCATCAATAATTGCATCCCATCCCATTCCAAGGATAAGGCCGGCTGCGGTGGCGGCAAGCGCGGTGTGGACGCTGTGTCGCCCGAGGAGCGGTAGTTTGAGAAAGACTTCCTCCCCGGCATGATGTGCGCGAAAGCTAATCCCTTCAAGACCTTTACTTTCAATCTGATCCGCCCAGAGATCGGCTCCAGGGTCGAGACCATAGAGGAAGGGGTGTGCATCTGTCTTATCGACCATAGGACGAACGCGCGGGTCATCGATATTGAGAATTGCATGCCCATCAGCGGGGAGTGCTTGTACCAATTCGCTTTTTACCCCTGCAATGGTTTCCAGAGACCCCATGCGTTCGATATGTGATGGACCCACGTTGGTCACAATCCCAATATGGGGCCGGGCAATATCAG
>JBCDFA010000064.1:0-26269 GCA_039178835.1 Chloroflexota bacterium | reverse complement strand
TGGTGCAGTTAGCAAAAGAAAAATGGAGCCCCCATCATACGGACTAACAAAATATCCATCTGCATTGCATATGTTTGCTGTTACCATAGCAAGTTGATGACCAGTTACTGATTGTAATGATAACTGTGGCTGTGTGAATTCAGTAACCTGTTCTTTCTCACCAAAAGTACGGATTGTTGCTGCTGCTTGCAACACCGATGCTGGAAGATCAAGATGTGGGTTGGCCCATGCCCACAACCAGGATTGATCTGCATCGGCATCGGACCCAATAAGCTGCACCGGAAACGTGTCAGAATCATTAATAGTTAGTATCCCCTCATCCAGATCCACCTGCCAATCAGCTTCTTCAATCAGATCCTGTAACACCCATTGTTTTTCCAGCGCAATTGCTGCATATTGTTCGAAAAGAGTTTGAAAAGTTGTCATTACTGTATTCTCCTAGGTATACCTTAAAATGTATAACCCATATTGTTTTCCGAATCCTATGTGTGCGAAGGGGTTACTCAACTCATCTCTACAGAATATATCGAGTACCCCCAACCGATTATGTCAAAACGACCATATTCCAGGGATCAAAGCAATGGTTGCATACCTGATGGTATATTCGAATTGGTTCCTGGAACCCAGTTATAGGACGTCTGATGACTACGTTGTTGCGGGTTAATACCTTTCGGTTGTTGCAAATAGATCACCTCCTTGTTACCAGGGGTATTCTTGATAAGAACATGTATTTCAAAATTCGGATCAGTTTGTGACTTTACGCTGATCTGAATTGAGTCAGGATACGTCTGTCCTGGTGTATTGTAATGAGGCTTGACCTTGTAATCCACGGCATGACCTGCTTTCACGTGTTTGGCTACCTGATCCTCGACCTCACTCTTCATAGCAAGATTAGGGCTTTGAAATCCTGTGACAAAGTTCTGCGGGTTTTTATTTGAACCACCAAGCTGTGCTCCGAAGAGATGTAAACGTGCTACAGAGTCACTACCTTTGACTCCTTGTGCATCATCCCAACCAGTGGGAAGAACAGTCGAGTCAGGGTTGGTGGTATGTTTACCCGCCATACCAGGGGTAATAGTCCCTGAAACCTCACCTGACTTCCCATCGGACTTGAGATTATTGTATTTTACCTGACCCTGATATACTGTTCCATTGATTGTGTGAGGTTGTGGAGTCGTCATTGAGGTTTTATCTTTTTGTGGCTTATACTGACTTTCCTGATGTTTCATATGTTTCGCATATTCTTGGTCGTCTGGATCAATGTAAACGCGTCTACCCTGGGCTTCATAGTAGATGTTCCCATTCGCATCAGACTTCCATTTACGCTTAACATCCTGATCATCAAGATTTGTCTTTGGTTTCTTAGCACTGCCAGTGGTACCTGGAGCACACCGTTTGGGAGCCGCCAACCCACGCACTTTGCCTGTATGGAGAATGCAGGCGTCGCTATCACCACTTGGGGGTCCATCAGCAACATCATCGCCTTTCCGTGCAGCATCCGTCCCGGTATCGGCCACATCATCCCCAGACTTAAAGAGCTTTCGTATAGTTGGTGTGAGCTGATCCATCAACTCCCCTACAAAGTCACCCATACCTGGTACGAATGCAAAGAGCGCTTCAATGGCTAGCGACAGGGCACTGATAACAATGCCAACAACGTCACCATCCATAGAGGACTCGATCAGTTCTTTGGCATCACACATGGCACCCAGCGCATCTCCCCCTCCAGGGATGAGTTGCAAGACCATACTGCCACATGCGCTGTCCAGGATTTTGAGCAATGCATCCAACGAGGGATTTTTGAAGAACTCAATAATCCCCTCTATGATTCCGATCAAGGCCTGAAATTCACCGGTGAGGAAAGCTTTCGCACCTTCCCATACATCTTCCATCGCACCAAGGAATGGTTCAATCACATGTTCTGCTATAGGTTCAATGATGTATTCTCTGGTACAATTCTCAATGGTCTTCCAGAACTTCCATTCGAGTTTGCACTCCTCTTCTTCCCGCTCAACTACTGACTCACAGTCCCAACCAGACGACTCGCCGCCAGGCTGCACAACCGTTGTATTGGTACAGGTTGTTATAGTCGTCTCGTCACCATTTTCTTCACGTTTCTCACACGTCTGATTCAGTTGGTTGCCATCCGTACTATCATCACATTCCCAACCCTCCTCTGCTGGTAAGGGGTCCGGTGCCACTTGTTGGGTTTCACAATTCCATGAAGTGTCATCGGCAAGACTCTGAGCATTGACCACTGTGCTGTTGTGACATTCTTCTACGGAACCAGGATCGTCAGGTGAGACCCGCCAACAATCCTGATCAAACTGCTGATCCCCGTCCGCAGTAGTGCTGGTCGTTTCGGTGCATTCATAGCCCTCCAGCGGTTCTGGCACGACCTGAGTGGTTTCACAGGAGTACTCGGGCGGTGGTGCCTCGCCCTCAAAGAGATCCTGGCCGGTCGCTGTCGCTGTACAGGTCTCGACCGCTTTGGGGTTTTCCGGCGATACCCGCGAACAGGTGGTGGTCTGCCGTTGGTACCCATCATCACCAATCGTCGCCTCGCCCTGTTGACATTCATACCCCTCTTCAGCCGGTAATGATGGGGGCGGATCAATGGTCTGTTGGGGCACATCGATCCCACGCTCCTCCGCCTCATCAAGTTGGTCACAAGGTACGCCTTCAATGCCCACCACCCGTAACGCACATTCAAACTGCCGGGCAAAACTACCACCGACGACGTTTCCGTTCTGAGTCAGGGCAAAGGCACTGACACCGAGAGCCACCAGCGCAATGGCGATAAGTGCAATCCATTCGACAGTGCTGGCGCCGCCCTGGTGCCGAACCACCTGGCTCAGCCAGGTCTTCCATCTATGTTGTTGTGATTTCATAGCATCATCCTTTACTGTCTGTCTTGCTATGCAGGAGCAACCTGTCAACATGGGGTATGGCAATACCATCGGGCAGCGACGCACACGCGTCGGTACAGGATTGCTCGTGTCCGTCAGGCAAACAAAGCAACCGGAATCACGATCAGGGCTAACAACACCACGGCGGCTACCCCCGGCAAGAGGCATGTGCCAATGGCGCGCCAGATCGAAAAGCGATGGGCTTCGGCGATACCAAGAACACTCAGGAGCACACTCCAACCGCTGAGGGCCAGAATGACCAAACCGACCAGCGTGGCAACAATCGTTTGCCATGGTGCAATGGCCTCGATAGTGCTAGTGGAAGTGAAAAGCGCCGGGCCAAGCAAGAGCGCCAACAGACCCCACAGTGGCAAACTGGCAATGACGGGCAAACCGGCCCAGGCCAGCGCTGTACGGAGTTCTCTGGTGCTCCCCTGGCCACCCAACCAGCGTCCAACCCAACGGAAGAGCAGGGCCCCGAGATAAAGCGATACCAGGCCAGCTACTGGTCCGATGATCATGCACATGAGCAGCATGGTTGGGAAAGCCATCACATCGCCAGCATCACGACTGGACGTTCGATCAATCATCGAAACAAAACCATGGAGGGCCGCCAGCACCAACACAATGCGGGTTGGCCCCCGGTCGATGAGTTGTCGCAAGGTGTGGCGTGGCTGGGTCCAGATCGTGACGGCGGGATGATTTTGTGGAATATGAGCTAACATAGGAACCTCCTGAATACAAATACATCAGCGAAAAAAGACGCAATAATCCCCTAAGCACATCGGCTCTGCTAAAAAAACAAGCCTGTGCCACAATCCGATACCTGGGTATCAGGTGTTAGAGCAGCTTAGACTTCGATCTGGAGAATCTTGCGAATAATAAAGAATCCCCCCACCTGTATAAGTAGAAATATCGCCAGGAGCACCCAACCGATAACCGTCTCGAAGATGGCTTCACCGATCAGGGTGCCACGGAGCATCAGCAGCATACCGATGGGCATAATCATGCAGATCATGGCAGAGAAACGGGCATCCGCCGTGAGTGACCGGATCTCGCTGGCGATCCGTTGGCGCTCGGTCAACATGACCGACATGGCCGCCAGAACGCGGGCCAGATTCCCACCAGCCTGATGCTGCACCACCACGGCACCAATCACCACATCGAGATCACGGCTGGGCACCCGCTGGCGCAAACGACCGAGCGACTGTAGCAACGTCTCGCCAACCAGTAACTCATGATGTGTGTTGCGAAACTCGCCACGTGCTGGCTCTGGCAGCCGATCAATGACCTGAGCAATCGCTTGTTGGATGGACATCCCCGACCGCAACGAGTTCGCTAGCAGTTGGGTCACTTCCGTCAGTTGTTCATCAAACGCCTGAACATAGGCATCCTGACGCAGGAAGAAAAACATTTCTGGTATCAGATAATACACACCAAGACCGAGCAATGCGGTTGGCAATAGCGGAATAGCAAACATGAAGTAACTGCCTGCCACAATACCCGCAGTTAAGCCGATGCGAATGGTTTGATAGTCCGATGGTCGCCAGGGGACATGGGCACGACGGAGCGCTTCCCGTGTCTTGACAACCTCTGGGTCATGATCATAGCGGTCGGCCCAGCGCACCAGAAAGCTACGGCGGCGCAACGGATCGCTCAGAATAGCCGGATCAGCGGCGACATCTTCGGTACGTGTCATCAGATGTTCACGAGCACTGGTGGCCTGTGTCAGACTGGTAATACCAACAAAGGCCGCCAGAATAGCGAATGCAATCAGGGTTGAACCAAGCAGTATCATTGATGCCTCCTTAATGCGTGAGTTGCAAAGAGATTCTGAGCACGGGCACGACGGCGATGGCGGCGGATAAGCATCCACGCGGCAATGCCAAGAATACTCAGCACACTTATCACAGTTGTGTTCACAAAAGCCCCTTGCCGAAATGGCACCCCGATGCGACTACTCTGCACAATCGCTCGGTCGTCTGGGCCAGCAATAGCCAGCGTCAAGCGTCCTGCACCTGCGCGATGCTGGGCTGGCAAATGAACCGCTATCGTACGACGGACCTGCTCATTGGGGTTAAGGGTAATTTCGGCAGGTACGATATCAGCACCGTCAGAACCCTCAATCTGAAACGTAAGTTGCTCTTCCTGAGGCGATTCGTTATCGATTGATAGGGGAACATGGAGCACACCCTGTTGGTTGTACGTCAATGTCTGATTGAAGGCAGGATCGATCGTAATGCGGGGTAGCTCTTCAGGCACCGCAAAATGTGCCTCAGCATAATCGACATAGCTAATCTGGCCCATGGGACCAAGCCCCTGAACTTCCGCTACAACAATCACCCAATAATTGCCACTAAAAGAAGGTGTATACGTGAATTTATAACGACCATCGTCTACTGCTTCTATCTTTAGCGGCTCAGTATCACCATCGGGGCGCTCGACAAATGCTATCGGAAAATCGATGCTGGAAATCTCAAAATCGGCACGTCCTGGCAGTTCCAACACGCCCTCAAAAGGGGTATGGATGGTTTTCATCGTCGCAACTGGTGGAATGTTCAAGGTCATGGTTGGCAGAGAAGTGACGCGCACGGTGTAGTCTTTGCGTACATGAATGGGTGTCTCGGTTTGGTAGGGTGCTTCCAATTGCACCGTGTAATCGCCCGCTTCAAAGAGTGGTGGATAGAGGCCACTGTATCGGCCATCATTGGCTTTGACATCGTAATCGTCACCCTCGTCAGCAATAGTGATCGGCACATCGGCTTCTGGGGTAATGATCTGAGCACTTGGTGTCAATCCGGTGACGCGCTCTTCGGTCTGCTGTTTTCGAATATCAGTGACCAGAAACAACGGTCGCCCCTGTGGATGGTAGCGGATACTGCTGTCATCATCGTTAAAGGCTGGTGCAGGAACCGATAGCTGGAGGCTCAGTTGGGAGCGGCTCAACACCACGACTTCGATAGCTTCATCGTCCGGTCGCTCAACATTGATCTGCCAATCGCCGACCAGATCGACCTGGGCCTCGGGAAGCACCGTATAGAGTTCATACTCTGGTTCATCGCTGCGTTGAATCGTGTTTTCATAATACGGTTGTAACAGATCGTTGTCACTAGGAGCCAGCAGGGTACGAATACTCGCCTGTTTGTCGTTTCGCACCAGCACCACACTCACCTGACTTGGCAGATGGTCTTTGAGCACCTGTGCCAATGGCTCCAGGGTATTGGGCTGGACGGTTACACGGTCGATGAAGCGATCATCACCAGCCAGCGCATAAATATCGAGATAACTATCGAGCAAATCGCTGGCCTGTTCCGCATAGATAACATCAGCACCCAGTGGCTCGGCAATAGACTGCCGGAGATAGTCTGGATCGGATTCGGCGCCAAGCGCGATAGAAAAGACCTTGCGATAGCGGCGTTCTTGGAATTGCTCAACGGCCTGACCAACCTGCTCAACCTGCCCGGTGCCAGTGGGCAAACCATCACTGAGCATCACCACAAACTGTCGTTCATTCGCCACACCATCACCACTGGTCGTCGTTTCAAGCATCTCATAAGCCTGAGTAAGCGCCGTTCCCATATGGGTTTCTTCGCCCATTGGTTCCTTACGCAGGTCGTCAATCTGCCCTTTGAGTTCTTCAATATCCGAACGTCGCTTGATGGTTTCTATGTTCTTGGTAAGCCACCGGGTCTCATTGGCCCCGGACATCACCACCACCCCGATCTTGTCACCCGGATCGGCCAGATCGACAAAGAGCTTGGCGGCGGCGAGTCGGAGAAAACGTGGATCATTCTCTTCCATACTGCCTGAATGGTCGATCACCAGCACGATATCACTATTGGTATCCGTGGCGGGTTCCTGTGCACGTGCACTACGTGCCCCAGCCACGGGGAAAAGCAACGAAATAATGACGACAACCAAAAGGACAATAGAGAGACATTTTCTGAATTTCATGATGTCACCTCGAAATCGATTCCAAATGCACGGAGGCGTTCCAGCACACGTGGCTGGTAGCCTGTCTCTACATGCTCACCAATTACCTGACCCTCAGCATCAAAACCACGCTGCTCAAAACGAAAAATGTCGTGCACCTGCACCTGATCACGCTCGTCAAGACCGGCCACCTCTGAGATAGCTTTGATTTTGCGGCTGCCATCAGCCAGTCGACTCTGCTGCACAACCAGATCGAGCGTGCAAAGCTGGCGACGAATGGCAGGCAATGAAAGCGCCTCCGCTTCCCGTGCCCACATCACCATCGTTTCCAAACGACTAAATGCTTCCTGAGGAGAGTTCGCATGGACCGTGGTCAACGATCCTTCGTGGCCGGTGTTCATGGCTTGAAGCATATCAAGCGTCTCGGCACCACGCACCTCACCGACAATGATGCGATCTGGTCGCATCCGCAGGGCGTTCCGCACCAGATCACGGATGGTGACTTCTCCCTCACCAAAGCGATCAGAGGGGCGTGTCTCTAGTCCGACGACGTGATCACCTGGGTTGCCAATCCGCAGTTCCGCAGCATCCTCAATCGTTACCAGGCGCTCATGTTGCAGATTGATCTGGTCCGCAATAGCACCCAGCAACGTCGTTTTACCACTACCAGTTCCACCAGAAATAAGCACATTGAGTTTGGCACGGATGCATGCACGCAGAAATGCAACCATTGGTTCTGTCATACTCCCCAACTCCATCAGTCGTTCCAACGTAAACGGGGTATGACTAAACCGTCGGATCGTCAGCACCGGCCCCTGCAAGGCAATCGGACTCAAAATAGCATTCACACGACCACCACCTGGGAAGCGTTCATCATCAGGCAGACGTGCATCAACCATGGGCGTGCTTTCGTCCAGGCGCCGATTGAGAGGAGCAATAATGGTGTTGATGACATTCAGCAGATGTTGGCTATCGCGGAAACGAATATGCTCTGCGGGGTGTAAGCGACCACCTTCTTCAATCCATGTTTCATGTGGTCCATTGATCATAATTTCCGTGATTTTCGGATTATCGAGCACACCCTGCCCAAGTGCCTCTCGCAGATAGTTTGATTTGAACAGATGGTCCAGTACACCACGACTCGGCTCAATCTTCGGCAAACAGATCGGTGTAGCACCTGTCGCGGTAAATGAGCCATATGTTTCGCCCGTCTCATTCACCCCGTGATGGAAGACAAAGATGTCACGAAGGATGACTTCGCCGTGCTGAATCCCCTGCACTTCTGAAATACTGGTTACCTTGCGACCACCATCTGGCAAGCGGCTTTGCTGAATGACAATATCGAGTGCGCCGACCAGTTGCTCTCGAATGGCTGAGAGTGGCAATTCACCCGCACCCTCAGCCCACATCACCATTGTTTCCAAACGACTAAATGCATCACGTGGGGAGTTGGCGTGTACTGTGGTCATCGAGCCTTCGTGGCCGGTGTTCATCGCCTGGAGCATATCGAGTGTCTCGGCACCACGCACCTCACCAACGATGATGCGATTGGGTCGCATACGCAATGAGTTACGCACTAGATCGCGGATACTAATCGCTCCCTGACCTTCGACATTGGCCGGACGGGCCTCAAGCCGTGCAACGTGTGGATGGCTGCGGTGGAACCGCAGTTCGGCAGCGTCTTCAATCGTCACAATACGCTCGTGGCTGGGAATAAATGACGACAACACATTCAGCAGCGTGGTTTTACCAGAACCAGTGCCACCACTGACGAGAATGTTCCGTTTGCCAATCACACATGCTTTCAGAAACTCGGCCATTTCGCTCGTGATGGCTTCCATGTCAACCAGATTATCGATAGTAAAAGGGGCACGGCGGAAACGACGGATGGTGAGCAGGGGTCCGTCGACGGCGAGCGGGCGAATAACGGCATTGACCCGACTCCCATCAGGCAGCCGTGCGTCGACCATCGGCACACTCTCGTCGATGCGGCGACCCAGCGGCGAAACGATCCGGTCAATCACATGCAGAATGTGATCACGGTTCTCAAACCAGATATCCGAAACAGTAGTCAGTAAACCGTTACGCTCAATAAAGACACGGGCATAGCCTTCAGGGTCTTCATCGTTGCGTTTGACCCAGTTGATCATAATCTCCGTGATGTTGGGGTCGCGCATCAGAGCCTCGATAGGTCCCAATCCAACGGTTTCGTCCAGAATGATGTTGATCAACTCGGTGCGGTCTCGTCCAGCGATCACGCGTCCTTCCTGGAGGATCATGCTATTGACCAGACCATCAATCCGTGAACGAATCGCGGCTGATGGAAGCAACAACAATTCTTCCAGGCTTTCTTCATGCAACAATCTGTCGCGGTAGTGGCGTGCGAGCGCCGTAATAGGGTTGCTTTGGAGTAACGTTTCCTGCCCGGTGAGCAACCGCGCTCGGTCAACGGTGCTGAGTTTTTCTAATACAGCCATGCCTGTGCTCCTTTTAGCGTGTGCCGTTTGGCGAAGGTTCGACCGATGGTTCGTCTCGAACGGTTGGATGGAATGATGCATCGATGTTGATCTGGCCAGGGGCACCGTTTTCAAACGAAGCAATCTGCCATGAGTGGAAACGAGCCATCAAACCACCAATCTCAAAACGCGACTCAGTGATACCAATCATGATGGCTGTGGCGATCAGCATACCGATGGCAACACCACTGAGATATTCGACCATAACGACACCACGTTCGTTGTGGAGTAATCTTGTGAGTTGCTTTATATGTATTTGTCTTGGTATCTGTTTCATCATTTCACCTTTATCGTTAAGACAGTTGTTTAGTTCACAGGTGCGCTACTATCGTCTCGTGGCACGACCATCGGTCCTTCCGTTCCCAAACCGCCCTCAAAACCATTGGCATACATAAACATGACATCCTGCACCGTCGTGCGTAGCTGCTCACCCGGCAACCCATAGAAGGCCGTCCATACTGTCGCGATGATTGCCAGCACAATTGCGCTAACGCCTATCCATTCCACCATCATCGATCCTCGTTCATCTGCAACCCAGTGTTGTATTGGTGTCCACATATCTGTCATCCTCTATGTAGCACTGGTGTGGTTATTCACCAGATTGAATAGCAATAAAACCAAGTTGTTGGGCTTCTTTCAGGGTGACCGGGCGCTGTAATTGCGTGGCCATGTCGGTGAGATACACCTTGCGCTGTCCGTGATCGATCACCAATGAGTTTTGCTGGGTGCTATCAATCAGCGTCAACTGACCATTGTTCGACTCAACTGACACCTCATCTGTCGGACGAATAAGCATCTGTTGGTCCTGCTGCGAGTCGAGCAGGGTGTATGCGTTGGTCTGTGGATCGAACACCACTGGCTGCCGTGTCGACCAGAGTGCATCGGCCTTGTAGGCAACCGCAGATACGCTATCGGGTGGTGGCGGACCAAAGACGACGATGTCACGACCAAAGTGCACGGCGTAGGCATCGGTGGTTCTGGTGAAGGTGGCACGCAGTTCATTGCTGTAATCAAGAGCGGTGTAGACACTGCCGATCATCACGAGTATGACGGTGCCAAGCCCCATCCACTCCATCATCTGTGCCCCACGCTCGTTTATGCAGATGTGATATAACCACGTAAACATATCTTCGTCCTTTTTCACCATATCCCTAACTCTAATCTCCAGTCCCCAGCCTCTAGCCTCTCCTCGTAACCCCTAACCCTTAATCACCTACCCCGCCCGATCCAGCGTCACCTGCCATTCAAATGTGAAATCATAGGTACACTCATCACACGTCGCTGCATCCTCAGTTGTTGTATCCGGCGATGTGCTTGAAGCCGTGGTATCGTCGGAGCCATTGCACGGGCGAGACTGGCTACGCCAATCAGCGAGATATGCGACAGCCATGGCACGATTAGGTGTCTTCAGATCGTGGCGGTAGATCGGCCAGTAGGCGGTGTGAACCGGACGCAACGTCTCGACATACACCTTGACCCAGGGAATCGAGACACCCTCGACCAGGATGCCGCCATCTTCGGCCCAGGAGCGATAGGCGGTGAGCTGGCTGCCATTCTCCTGAGCAAACTGGTTGGCATAGCCCATACCAATGCCATTTGGTGCTCCAAAGGCCGGTTGTGAAAGATAGCGACGCAATACATCCTCCGGGCTGTATTCCTGCTGTGAACAACTCCCCCGAAAGACACCTTGCACCGTCGGCTCATAGTGCAGCGAACGACCATATTCCTGCACCGCAGCCAGGGCCGCTGCCTCGGCGCCAGTTTTGGCAAAGCGCCGTGCATATTGGACACTGGCAATGTCCCAGACAAAAGGAATAAGAAAAAGAATGACAAAACAAATCCAGATGAGTTGAAAGCCGATACCACCCTGTTCATCGTGCAAAAGTGCTTTGAGATCATCAATCCGTTGCATACAACACCTCACTTGTTCCAGGATGCGTGGAACGGCTGTTCACAGCGCATAGTTGCTTTTGCGGTCACTTTGGGATAATCGCTCAATGCCCCTAAAAACGGGAAGATAACATGTGGCGTTTCCAGTGAGACCTGCACCGTCACCGATTCGCCCAGGTAATCTGTACAGGGCTGCGAGATGTCCCAGTCTCTGCGTCCATCAAAATCAGGGCTTCCCCACGTCACAGCCTGATCGATATTGCCACCGGTCACTGCGGCACGGGCACCCTCACGAGCGGCCTCTGCAGCAACGATACCGGTATAGCCAATCAACATTGTCTGCCATGCAACAAGCAAAATAAGGGTGACGAGCGGGATAATACCCAGAAGTTCAATCGCCTCCACACCACGTTCATCTCGGACAATAGATGCCACACACTGTTTTGTTTGATCGATCCACGTCATGGCGTAGCTCCCTTGGGACAAACGATGTCCGTGCTATCCCAGCGCTCACAGAGACAACGGCCTGTCTCTTCATCGATCAATCCTCGACAACGCTCAATCTGCGTTTCTTCATCAGGTAACGTAATAGATTGATTCCCTGGTGGTGGCTCACAACGGGCTGTAGCCTGCTGGACCACACGCGGATAGAAGTTCAGTGCATCAACAAAGGGAAACAGGACATGTGGTGTTTCAAGCTCGACTCGGATGGTGACACGCTGCTGATTACTCAGGCAGGGGTAGCCTGCCAGTGCCATCCAGCCGCGTCGTCCATCAAAGCCGGGGCTGGCATAGCGCACGGCCTGCTCCACATTCTCGCGGGTAGTAGCAGCACGCACACCCTCACGGGCGGCACCGGTGGCGATGATGCCGGTGTAACCGACCAGCAGAATCTGCCAGACAAAGACGAGTATAAGCATAACGATGGGGAAGTACCCCAACAATTCAATGGCGGTTGTGCCACGTTCGTCACACCAGATAGATCGCCTGTTACTTATACGTTTGAGTTGTCGCTTGAAACTGTCCATCTTCTACAAACCCTTTGACGTTATCGATGGCATAGCAAAGGGCGAGGCGCAGTACGTCTCGCCCTTGCAAATCGTGTTGTTTCGTATGTATTAGTTATTGCCGCCGCCACCGCCCCATTGCATCGTTGGAGTGTTGATAGCATTCTTAATCTTATTCGTAAAGGTTTCCCCGTAGTCGCCATCTCCAACTGCAGTAGCAACCACACCTGCTGCAATCAACACAATAGCCAGCATTCCAACCCATTCCACCATTTCCGCACCCTGCTCATCCGTCATAGCGTTCGTGAAACGTGTGTACATGGTCTTGAGTGTTGTAGTCATTATTGTTATCCTCCTGATTTGGCTTTGTGAGCCTGATACATATGCAGATTACTGTCACTTGCTTGTCCGGCGGTGGCGCCGCCGCCGTTCGCTTGTATGGCATAACTGTAACAGATCGAGGGGTCTTCCGACAAGGGGTTTTTGTAATACTTTTCCATCTCTTCCTTGTTGCATTGATGATACAAATACAAATAAAACAGTTTACACAAATACAAACAAAATGTAAACAAAAAAGGCTGTACAAGTGTTACACACCTACCTTCATTTCACGTGCAAGAATCATTAGACTATAGCTACATAGAGAAGATGTATTGAGAGATATTACACATTACCTTTTGCGGTTGATAGACAACAAGGAGCCATGCATATGAGTATCATTATTGGAGTTATAACAGCAGGCATTTTGACTATGCTTTTGTTGGGGCTGCAAAGGCTCCGCACACCAGGGTATGAGACACAACTATCGCCCTTTGGTGAAGCACAGGAGCAAACAGCGGAGCGCACTGCCTATGAACGATGGGTGCGTCCGTTGGCGACATGGTTGGCAGGAAAGGTGGATGTTCTGCGCGGCATGAGTGATCCGGCCAAAACCGCTCAGAGACTCAACTATGCCGGTAATCCATCGGACATTACTGCCCAAGAGTTCTATGGTATTCAGCTCTATGCTTGCCTGGCTGGCTTGATTGTGGGGGTAGCATACCTGTATATTGGACTACCATTAGCGCAGGTTGTTATCATCCTCTTGCCTATTGGTGGTTTTTTCTATCCTGTATTGTGGCTCCGTGGGAAGGTTCGCCGTCGGCAACACGCCATTTCGGTAGCACTACCAGATTTGTTGGACATGCTAGCCGTTTGTGTGCGAGCAGGCATGGGGTTTGATATCGCCTTGAAGTTGTTGCATGATCGGAATGAGGGGCCACTGCAGGAGGAAATTGCACGGCTTATCAGAGAAATCCAGATCGGTGAACCTCGTCAACAAGCCTTCTATCGTGTCTCACAACACAACTCATCCGAGCCGTTACGCTCATTTATTGATGCGCTTTTACAAGCTGAAGAACTGGGAACACCAATTGCCGATGTACTGGAACGACAGGCCGAAGATATTCGTATCAAACGGCGGCATGAGGCACGGTCCAAAGGTGCACAGGCGGCATCCAAAATTGCGCTGGTGGTCATCTTTGTGGTGGTGCCATCGGTCGCATGTCTGATGATCGGTGGACTGGTGTTGATGATACAACGCAATGGGGGCGCTATTTTGGGAGGATAGAAGGACCAAAAGACCTGAAAGGTTTTGAAAACCTTTCAGGTCTAGGCAACCAAATCATCAATTCGTCATACCAACGATGATAACACCCACACACACAACCACTAACCCCAGCCACCGCATCGGTGGAATGTCCTCACGAAAAATGCCCCAGGCCGACAACGTACCTAATACAATGCCCAAACTAATGAATGGATATGAATAACTGAGTGGTACGCGGTTCAGCACCAGTAGCCAGAAGAACGTCCCTGACGCGTAGACCAGCAAACCGCCAATGACAAACGGCGAAGTGGCCATACGCCAAGCGATCATGGGGACACCCATCGCACTGATGTCCAGCGTACCCATCTGTGACATACCTTGTTTCAGCAGCAATTGGCCAGCGACACCAAGGACTGTGGCGAACAGGATGAAAGATATGGTCATGATCATAGGGTTGACTCCTCGCAAGTGGTTTACGGTATCTTTAAGTTTTGCCAGGGATGGTGAGACCCGTTGAATTTGCATCTGATGGCTCCTCGTAAAGGTTACGACAGGTGTTTTATGATGCGCTCACAAGACCGTTCACTCGCACCAGGCCAGAGTGGTGCTGGTGTTGCATGTAGTCTGTTGAGTGTGTCTGGTTGTAGAGCATCACGTACACCATCGCGTATTGATGTATAGCTGTTGCCAACGAGCAGATGAACACCTGCATCTATGAGATAACGCCATTCTGTTTCGTTACGGAGAATGAGCGAAGGTGTACCAAGGACCGCCGCTTCTTCCTGTAGCCCACCCGAATCGGTGAGGAGTGCTCGTGCCTGCCCCACTAGCTTGAGCGTGTCCAGATACCCGAGTGGCTCACACGAGCGTATGTGTGGCGATAGTGTCAAACCCAAACGCTGAATGGTTGCAGCCGTACGCGGGTGCATCGGGAACACAATCCTCTCTTCATCGGCCAATTCATTGAGGGCCTGCACAATACCAGGAAGTCGGGTTGGCTCGGTGTTCTCGGCACGATGGAGCGTCAACGCCAGATAACTCCCGGCTTCGAGTTCCATTTTTTGCAGAATAGGTGATTTGTCCGCGAAGTGCTGGTTTCGCTGAACTGCATCGATGGCACTGGAACCCGTCAAGGTGATGCGCTCCTCAGGAATGCCCTCAGCGTGTAAGTTGTCCTGTGCCAGCGCATCAGGTACCAGCAGCACCTCCGAGAGGTGATCAACCATCACACGGTTGAGTTCCTCGGGCATACGGCGGTTGAATGAGCGACAGCCTGCCTCCAGGTGAGCCACCGGAATGCCGAGTTTGGCAGCCGCAAGACCACCGGCAAGTGTAGTGTTAGTATCGCCCTGCACCAGCACAAGGTTAGGTTGCTCTTCCAGCAGAATCGGTTCGAGCCGTGAGAGCATTCGTGCGGTCTGTTCGCCATGGCTGGCTGAGCCAACCGCCAACGAATGTTTGACCGCTGGCAGATCGAGTTCATGGAAAAAGACCGCATCCATTTCATACGAATAGTGCTGGCCAGAATGCACCAGCACATGCTCGAAGTGATCGCTCAACAGCGGGATAAGTGGCGAGAGTTTAATAATCTCGGGTCGGGTACCCAGAACAGTCAGAACTTTTTTCATCAGGTGCCTCGTGAATGTACGATAGTGCGCGATGACATGCCAAGCCGACGCTTGAGGATGCTGGCTTGAAAGCGCAGATGTGAACGGGTAATTTGCCAGACACGCGCTTTGGACTGACCATAGCGACGGACGCGCAGCACCGCAGGATATTCGGCAGCGCGATAGCCAGCAAGAAGGGCACCAACCATCAGTTCAGTGACCATTAAAAAGCCATCGGAGGCGGTGGGAATGCTGTCGATAACTTCACGGCGATAGGCGCGATACATCGCGGTGTAGGTGTGCAGACGTGGATTGATCAGCACACGGTACAGTGCCGATGCCCCTTTGCTAAAGAGCAGGCGATATGCGGGAACGCCATCGACACCGCCCTGGGGATGATAGGGCGATGCGGTAACAATATCAACGCCCGGTTGGAGCAGATCGAGTAATTCAGGAATGGTGGTAAAAGGATAGGTTCCATCACTGTCGGTCGTCACAATGACTTCGCCAGTCGCGTGGGAAAAACCAGTCCGTAACGCCTGCCCCAATCCACGATTGCGATCATGCTGTACGATTTTCACATTATCCCATAGGCTAAAGACAGCCGAGAGATGGGTGAAGGTCTCATCATTACTTCCATCATCTACCAGAATAAGCTCAAATGGACTACGTCGATCAAGTTCTGACCGAATTGTGCAGAGTTGTTCATGAAGTTGCGTAATGTTTTCAACCTCGTTGTAACACGGTATCACCAGTGATAGCTTCATAGCCTACCTTCCTCCATACATGTTGTGACAGGTGTCCCTTTCAATTGTCGATAGCGTCTTTTGCATTGTTCTCCGCGTTCCATGCGTGACCTCATCGAATAACGAGCGGAATGTATATGCGTTCATCACCGGGGCGCTGCGGTGTTGCGGTGGGCGTGGCTTCTGGTCCAACAGTGCTGGTTGGCGTTGCTTCTGGCTGGGTGGTTGCCGTCGGCGTATTGGTGACAATCGGTGTCAGCGTTGCCGTTGGTGTATTGGTTGGCGTGGGCGTGTTTGTTGGCGTCAGCGTCGCTGTCGGCGTGTTGGTGGGGGTTGGTGTATTCGTCGCCGTTGGTGTCGGCGTTGCAGGTGGCGCAAAGTTGAGCGTGATGGCCTCGAGCGCAGGCGATGTTGCTTCGTTGCCTGTCAACTCCACCCGATAGCGTGCATACTGTCCCGTAACAGGAGACAAGGGAGTGCCACCAGTGTCAACCGCAACCCATGGTGCTGTATTTAGATCAACAAGTGTATTGGCAGCTTTGATCGAGACCGAAACTGAAGTGCCGGGTGGTGTGCTTATCGTGCTGGCAATTGGCCCCCAGACGGCGCCCATCTCATCAGAGTCGACTGTGCAGCCCGTGTAAACACCTGTTGTTGGTTGGTAGGGCAACAAACGCACCCAGTCCGCTGACAGTGGAGTCAAAACATTCCGAGAGTCATTTGATAGTGTGGTGAAGAGTGTATTGGCAGGAAATGCACTTACTGAATGTGACACAACCAGCGTATCAGTGATGTAATACGATAGTTCATCATTGCCACCACCTGGAGACCGCCACTCGATGGTGTAGGTAAGCGGTTCTGTCGGAATAGGGCCAAGATCGATATTTTGTTCGGAGCCGTTGTTGTTGGTACGTGCAAACAGATTTGTGGTCGTGTTACCTGTGCTCAGGATGGCATATTGATTAGATCCAAAATCGTCACTGGCCCAGCCAAAATGCTGAAAAGTCCCAGCAGTAAAGCTAATCACCCCGGTCAGAGTCAGAACATCGGTGTTAGTCAACGCAGATGTAGACTGGATGTTCAGACCTGTGGTTCCATTGTTCGGCAATGTGACGACACTGTCAGCAACGGTCGGCTCAGGGTCGCCACTACCAGTGCCGCCATAGAGCGCCGATTCCCATAAAGCGGTGTCGAGGCTAGTACCGACAAAATCATCCTCGAATGTGGCGGCGAGTTGGACCTCACCACCGGTGTTGTCGGTGACACGCACATCTGTTAGTTCGGGGGCATCACCCACCGCACAGGGACCAGTAAAATCTGGAAAGGTGGTAAACGTGTTCTGGCTACTCACAGCAAAGGCGGTTGTGACATACAATGATCCCATCGGACGTTGTACCCAGGTAATCGCGAGCACTGCGAGTACAGCCATGATAGAAAAGATAATTGGTGATACGGCTGTTCTTCGCATAATTTTTCCTTGAACATTTCCTGGCACGAAAAGGGTGTGCCGAGTGCACTACTTTTATCTTTTTTCCAATCTCATCAGTTCTCTGTATTCTGAATCAACGGCAAGTAGACTCGTTGGGCTGGATTGGGCGTTCCTATGAGTGGTGTTGGCATTACTACTGTAGCAGTCGGCGTTCCTGTTGGTGTTCGAGTTGCAATTGGTGTCAGCGTCGGCGTGCGAGTCGCAGTTGCTGTTGGCGTCGGCGTCCGGGTTGCGGTTGGTGTCGCTGTTAGTGTGGCAGTAGGTGTGTTGGTTGGTGTATCTGTTGGCGTTGCTGTTGGTGGGACACCTGGATACGAAGTTACAATCTGTCTGTTACCCGGTTCAACCGTAAAGAAAGCATACTCACGGCCTTTAATCGTTTTGTACGTAAGCGATTGAGCGCTACCATCAACTGTAACATCAATAAGATCACCTGAAACCACACTGTCCGGCACCATCAGTGTCAGCGTATCGGTTGTTGCAGTGGCTGAGGTGAGCGTAAAACGCAATTCACCACTCACCGAATCCCAATCGATATCATCAAAAGTCGTACCGTGTCGCATCTCGGTAAAAGTGAGCCATCGATCAGCATTCCAGAGCGGCACATTCTGACTGTTGGCATACGCGAGGGTGCCCTCGGCCCAGTCCTGCGGGTCACCCAGATTGTAGTAGTCGACATGAAACTGCGTCATAATGGCGGCGTAGTCGCCTGCAAGACTTGCATCGATAAGCTCTTTGGAGACCGATATCGCCTCAGTCGCGTCTAATCCTTCATAACCAGACCCCGAAATAACACCCAGCAACTGCTCATCAACCAGTTGTGTCAGTTGCTGGTAGATCGGCAGAATTTCACCATCAGATGTCACAAACTTCATCGGCTGACCACTACCCGTGATATAGCCGTGCGGCCAGGTATTATCAGCCTTTTGGAGCCACGGCCCCCAATGATAGAAATTGGTATCCAACGCCATGTCGTGTTCCATGGCGTATTTTGCTGAATCCGTCCAGCCCTTCCAGGCCACCTGATGATTGCGAACTGTACGCGATTTAGGACTGCTGAATTGGGTATCAAACCATGCATCGTACACGTCGTACCCTTCCTCTAAACTCTCAATGTTATACGGTGGATAGATGTCCGGTCGGTACGCATAGGGATGGATGCCAAATTCATGGCCATTCGCCCGCCATGTCTGAAGGGTTGCGTTATCGGGATCAGCAGCAATCGAGATATAGAGGGTAATCTCACCACCATATGCCTCAAGGCTGGTAAGTTCCGATTGGTACAGACTGATCGGATTGGCGTGGGCATCACCCGTCAGAATCAACATGGTCATGGCATTGTCGGGAAAGTACCACAGGCGAGGAAGCGGCATGTCGCTCAGATCCTCGATCACGTGACCGAGTAAACGCATCTGCTCATCAGCTTGCGGGATGGGTATCCTGTCACGATCTACCCAGGATGCGTAGGTATCTGTGGCTATCTTGGTGTGGAACAGATCAATCGTTCGTAATACGCTGTCGCCATCACTGTCGACATCAGCACGGTCTGGATCACCCTGGCGTGCATAGGCGACACTTGTGGCGAGATCGTAGGCCCAGCATACCACCGCGCCACGTGAGGGCGTGGATGGCCTGAGGCTGATGGCTGTCCCAACCGTCCCACCGTTTGCACTGTCGTGCAGCGAAGCAATCTCGACGGTATCTGTTATCAACGTGTGTTTATCGGCAACGCCATAGAACTGTAACCGCTCATCTGGTAGGCCAGCACCAATCGATGTGCTGGTGTCAATATCAATGTACCGATAGCCGGTATTAACCACACCCGTCTGGGCATGCCATCCGCAAAGGGCATCCAAATGTGCATTCGGACGCATCACGATGAGATTTCCGCCATTGTCGACATACTGCGTAAACAACGTCGCTTCGGTTGGCGTGAGTGGCATTTCTGCTACTAACACCGCCTGATACGCTGTAAGCATTGACCCTGTCACTGTGTCGATATCAACACTATCAAACGACATAAATCCCTCAGCACGTAGTATTTCACCAAGATAACTACCAAATGGATTTACTGCATCGCTGTCGGTTATGACAAGCAGAGGCGGATAGATTGTAGTGGCACTGACGTTACGTCCGCCGACGGAAGCACTTACGATTATCAATATACATATGACAATGGTGAGACCTGTCAACGGCCGGCGCAGCAAGATCGTGGACGGCATGATGCTGGCTCCAGGTCAGGAGATCGGGACCGTGTATCGGTGTACTGTTGATTATGCTATGGGGCGATGAAAGTTTGATGAAAGATGAACATGCTATGATGTGACAATCCCGTTATTCACTATCGGAATGCGTAAAAGAAGGTAAAAACTTCAAGATAGCTCCCAAACAGAACTTTATAAGACACACAATCACATAAATAACCCCAAAAGTAGAAAATCTATGCCACACAAGGGAGCCTACCGGCTCCCTTGCTATTTTTGCAGGATGTTCTTGTGCGATTGATTCGTTAGTTGTATGTTATCGTTATTGCATGTACTACAGGACTGATACTAGTATCATTTGTGACCAAGGTGAATCGATACTGAAGGTAACGACCATCTGGGATGGATAGTGCACCTCCATTTGTCGTCACACTGCTCCAGGCACTCCAGGTCACAGTATCATCAGAACTACGTGCCTCAACTCCTATATTCGTACCGGACGGAACATCGGCCAGCCATTCGAGGCTCTCCCATGTTACTGTCGTCCCAGCATCGATCCCACAACTGGTGTGGATACCGTTTGCAACATAGGTTGGAACAAGATCAACATAATCCATTGTCAATGGTGGCGTGGTTCCCTGGCCATTGTGTGAAGCATACACATACAGGTTGGGGAATGCAGGAAGGTCTAAATTGGCAACTTGGTTACCATCAAGAAAATATCGTACCCGATCATTTGTTCCTTCATTGGTCCATTCAATACGGTAGGTGTGTGTCCCTGAGGGAATGGTGCCAATGGTGACGCGTTGTTCACTCCCGTTGTTGTTGATGCGTGCAAACAGCGTATCATTGGTATTGAAGGTGCTAAAGATGGCATAGCGGTTGTTGATAAAGTTGTTGCTGCCAAAACCAAAGTGCTGCCACGGCGCGGCCCCGAATGAAAGTTGCCCTTCAATAGTTACCGTGTTAAAACTGTCCTGCGAACGCACCCACGCGCCATCTGGCCCACTGACATCAAGCGCACCATTCGGATTCGGTGTATATGTACCACCATTCCAGGTACCCCAGAGCCAATTTGTACTATTGAGTGTTGTGGCATCAAATGGGTCTGCGAACGCACCAGCAAGGCGAATATCACCATCACCAATGAATGTACTGACCGTATTATTGCTGGCCACACAACTTGCACCAAAATCACTTATCGTCGAGAACGTAATACTGCTGACAGATGGTGTTGGTGTACCCGTTGGCGTTGTTGCCACAACTGTTGCTGTCGGTGTTGCTGCTGGCGTATCAGTGGGTACAACCGTTGTGGTATTGGTTGGTATTGCTACCGTCGTATTGGTTGGAGTTGGTGTATTCGTCACGGTCGGCGTATTCACTGGCGTATTTGTTGGCACGCTCGTCGCAGTCGGCGTATTCACTGGCGTATTCGTCGGCACACTCGTCGCAGTTGGCGTGTTGGACTGCTGAATGGTGACCTCTGCGCCATGTTGTACAGTAACAGAGAGCAAGGCTGGGCTGACCTGTACATCTGTCGTCGACATAGCTACACGATATTGGAGATAGCGGCCATCAGGGCTGCTCACTGGCGCACCACTGCTTGCTACCGGACTCCAAGGACTCCAACTTGCTTCGTCTATTGAAGAGCGTGTTTCTACAGACAACGTGGTTCCTGTCGGATTATCACTTGCCCAGGCAAGCGTGTCCCATTCCACATTGGTACCAGCATCAAACGTACAACCTACATACTCACCTGAGGAAACGAAGGGTTGCTGCACAGCTACATCATCGACCAGCAATGGTGCATTCGGTGTGTTGTTGGACAGATAGAGATAGAGGTCGGGAAATGCCGATACTGTCCGTTCAGTAATGAAAGCACCATCCACGAAAAACCGCACCAGATCGGTTGTGCCCTGATTGGTCCACTCAATACGGTACGTATGGGTTCCCGTGGGGATGGTGCCAATGGTGACGCGTTGTTCACTCCCGTTGTTGTTGACGCGTGCAAACAGTGTGTTATTGGTGTTGAAGGTGCTAAAGATGGCATAGCGGTTGTTGATAAAGTTGTTGCTGCCAAAGCCAAAGTGCTGCCACGGCGCTGACCCAAAATCGACTTCGCCCTCGATAACAGCAGTATTGAACCGCTCATCTGAGCGCACCCACGCGCCACCCGCAGCATCGACCGACAGGGTTCCTCCGGTAACATCAGGGGTATAGGTACCACTGCCCCAGGCACCCCAGTTCCAGCTATCACCACTTAGGGTGCTTCCTGCAAACTGATCATCCATAACACCTGCTAGCTGGACGGCTCCATCATCTAACGCAACGATGGTTGTACCATCCAGTGCACTACACACACTAAAATCATTCATTGTTGTGTGTGTAAAAGTGGACGTGTCTGGGATCGGTGTTGGTGTCTGTGTAGGTACAGGCGTATTGGTTGCGGTCGGCGTGTTCTCGGGTGTGTTGGTCGGTGTGCTGGTGGCCTCCGGCGTGTTCGTCGCCGTTGGTATGACCTCTGGCGTATCGGTTGCGGTCGGCGTGTTCTCGGGTGTATTGGTCGGTGTACTGGTTGCTGCTGGTGTATTCGTTGTGGTTGGCGTGCTCTCCGGCGTATTGGTTGGTGTGGTGACAGGTGTATTGGTCGCGGTCGGTGTGTTTTCTGGCGTATTAGTTGTCGTGGGCGTATTCGTCGCCGTTGGTGTACTGGTCGCCTCTGGTGTATTCGTCGAGGTTGGTGTTGGTCCTGGCGTGTCGTATTGGACAACAAAGGTATGATCATCCGCAGGCACACTTACCAAAGCATGTTGCTTGCCAGAGATGGTAAACACTGTGTGTGTTTCGGCAACACTATCGACTTCCACAGAATCCAGGCTGAGACCATCGAACTCCAACGGAAGCAGTACACTAAGGGTATGGCTTGTATTTGGCGCTTCCATATCAAAGGTAAGCTGCCCAGTCAATCCATCCCAACTGACATTCTGAAAATCAGTCGCATAGCGTGTTTCGATAAATGTCAGCCATTCATCAGCATTCCAGATAGGAACATTCTGGCTGTTCGCGTAATCAAGGGTACCTTCAGCCCAAGCCTGAGCATCACCACTATAATAATCTACGTGGAACTGCGTCATCAATGCAGCATAATCACCAGCCAGACTTGCGTCGATCAGTTGTTGTGAAACCGCGATGCCCTGAGCCGCAGAAAGATTTTCGTACCCTGAGCCAGCCCCCGCGATCAAATGCTCATCAACCAGTTGCGTCAGTTGTTGATAGACCGGAATGATCGTACCATCATCTTTTACAAACTTCATCGGCTGGCCACTACCAGTGATATGACCATATGGCCAGGTCCCGTCACTCTTCTCAATCCATGGCCCCCAGTGGTAGAAGTTCGTATCCAGCGCGATATTGTAATTTGCTGCATATTCAGCCGCATCGGTCCAGCCCTTCCAGGCGACCTGGTGATTGCGTACTGTGCGTGATTTATCGTTGCTGAATTGGGTATTGAACCAATTGTGATAGACTTGATAGCCCTCTTCCAGGTCATCAATATCATATGGTGGATAGGAGTCTTCTCGATAGGCATAGGGATGAATGCCAAACTCGTGGCCACCACTGCGCCAACCCTGCACCGTAGCATCATTGGGATCGGCAGCAATAGCGATGTAGAAGCTCATGGTGCCACCACGTGCCTCAATGCTATTAATCAGGTTTTGGTAGGAGAAGGTCGGATTCCCATGGGCATCGCCCGTCAGAATGAGCATGGTCTTCGCTGTCTCAGGGAAGTACCACAACTGTGGCAGCGGCGTTGTATCATTCAGCAGATGGTGCACCAATCGGGCAAAGAGACGTTGTTGCACATCCGCCTGTGGGATCGGAATTTTGTTACGATCCACCCAGGGATCGCCACCACCGCTACTCTGGAAGAGGTCAATTGTACGCAGGATACTGTCGCCATCAGTATCAACATCAGCGTTGGCCGGGTTGCCCTGACGCATGTAGACGACGTTCCTGGCCAGATCATAGGTGAAGGCGGCTGTTCTCCCACTGCCATACGTTGCCCCTACAACTGCCGGATAGCTCGTGGAGGTGGTGGCATCAGTATAGAGTGTAGCAAGGGTTGTAGCGCCATTGAAATTATAGCGATCTGCTTCACCATGAATTTGCAGTGTGTCATCCGGTAAGCCCTGCCCAAGCGATGTGCTGTCGTCGATAGCCAGATACCCGTTGTTGATGGTCCCCCCCACACTCGTGAGCCCAAAGAGGCTCGCTAGCTGAGTATCGGGGCGCAGGGCTAACAGGCGTCCTCCATTATTAACATAATCAGTGAGAAGGGTGATCTGGGTGGCATTCAATGCTGTTTCGGCCAGAATAACCAGTTCATGTTGTGTGAGATCATTTGCACTCAATGTGCCTAATTCAGCTATATCATAGGCATTTAAGCCCTCTGCACGCAATATTTCACCAACGTAGGGCCCAAACGGATTAGTCGCCGAGTCGTTAACGACCAGCAATATTGGTGCAGGAGTCACCGCCGCCTGAAGCATCCTTCCTCCGTGAATCGTCATCGTACCGAGGATCACCACCACAATGAATAGACGGAGTCCCTGAACCATGGCCTGCAACCAGCCCCTCATAACCGCTCCTTACCTTATGGAATCTGTATGCTTTTGTTGAATGGGTAGATGGCTGTTTAACTACTCTCTAACGGCATTGAGAGAAGCTAAAAAGTGGGTGTACCATCCTTAAACATACTATAACGCTTAAGGATGAAGGGGGTATAACAATGTACCACAGTCGTAGATGAAAGCTTTGTCAGAACAAACTATATGTGTGTGTAATTACCCTCGGCGTGATGTCACTCCATAGCGCTGAGTGCGCCGACGATGCCAGAGTGCGCGACCAAAGATGACAACACCCAGGAATCCGAGCACAGGAAGCGATGCAAAGGCAACCGTAGCCACTCCAGGGCCTTCCCATGCCAGTGGTTGATCGGGCAGTTCGGCATTCACAACTTCGGGTGGGAGTGTTGGCGTTGGTTCCGGTGCTGGTGTGGCAGTAGGTGCTGCAGCAGTCGGTTGCACTGTTGGTTCGACTTGAGCAATGGTATTAATCGGAGCAGCGTTGAGTTGCTTGGTGCTGTACCACACCTGATACGCAGCACCCTGATCACTGCGGAAGGTGTCCGACTCATTGCGTGTGAACCACGCCACATGCAGTTGGCTGCCATTCACGATAGCATTGGGCCACTCTGGCATGCGTCGCATCAAACGACATTCTTCAAGCGTGCTGAGTGCTTCATCTGTGTTGACACGTTGTTCTTTGAGGATGTTGCATTGATTAATCTTTGCAGCCTCCCAGCCAGGGTAATCACTCTCATCCATAATGACATCTGGGGCAGACCAACTGCGCCCATTCCAGATCATATGCATCAGACGTGGTTTGCTTTCGGGGTCGGTTTCGGTCGAGGGAAAGCCAGAAAAGAGAAGATGGACATTCCCATCACCATCAGTAGTCATCGTGTAGCCATCCCACGGTGTGTCATTGATGTAACGTGCACGTGCCCCAGGCAATAGTCTGGCCTCACTCCAGGTTGCGCCACCATCATCGCTGGTATGATAATACATGCGCGATGTCGCCGTTCCACGATACACAATAATCGGGGTCGTGTTTTGATATAAACCGACGGTCATTTGTTGTGGGGCATCAGGTATTGGATCGGCGTCCTGTTCTGAAGGCTGGAAATTGGGAAGCAGAAAGGTTGATGGCTCGTCCCATGTGGCCCCGCCATCGCGTGAGCGTCGGTAGTACCCACTGGTTGGCAGGCCCTCTCCAACAATTGAGTCATAGCCCTCTTCCCACACCACATGGATTTCGTCATTCTCACTGAGTTTTACCTGTGGTTTGGTGCTACCATCGAGCGTCTCCGAGACATTGAACGGCAACGACCATGTTTCGCCATTGTCTGTCGAGTAGCGATAGAACACATCAGCACAATCGGGGCAATCCTCATATGGCTCATCTTCCTCGTTCGGAACAGACTCATTCCAGAAGATATGTAATGCCCCTTTGCTATCGACCGCAATTTCATCATAATAGGAGCCACTATTGTCAATACGCTGGGCCTCTTTCCACGCTCCAGCAGACCATGCTTCATCCCAGGGAGCACTCGTGTATTTAATGTTGGTCAGGCTTCGCAACAACACATGGAAGCGGCCATCTTGCCCTAGCACCATACTGTTACGAACGGTAAAGCCGCCCGTTCCCGGCACATAGATATCGTTGACATCCGACCAGGTGCCATCACTGACGCTGCGATACATCAATAGGTCAAGGGCGTCCTGCACATTCGGGCCATTGGCGATACCACTCGACCA
>JBCDFA010000063.1:0-26274 GCA_039178835.1 Chloroflexota bacterium | reverse complement strand
CAGTTTTACTTCTTCTTTCGGGAGGGATTTCTTGAAGAGGTGCTCAATCGTGGGGCTGGCTATCAGATCTATTCGTTTATGTCGCTTCCTGATGCCCTGGGTCTGGCTGCAACCTTTCGTGGCGAGGACATCGCCACCGATCCTCGACTGCTCATACCAGCGCTGATCGTCGCAGGGGTGTTTTGTGGTGCAGCGCTGCTGGGTCGACAGCACCCCTTGCTGCTTGTGCTTGTTATCGGCGTGGTGTGTTATCAAATCTACATGGTGGGGCGTTCCTACCACTATGGCTTTTACAAAGGCGTAAGCTTTGCGCTCCCAATCTATACGATGCTAATGGCAGCTGGTGTTGCAGTTATATGGCAGAGTCTCCGACAATTGAGCAGCCGAACTGTGCAACACAAAGTGTTGTTCGCTACTCCACTGGCCATCAGTTGTGTCGTGGGAATTGTGCTGCTTGGCGGACTAAAGGGGCATACTCTCTGGCGCATCCATGAAAGCTATACCAGCACCGGGCCACAACTCTGGAGCGCGAATGAGACAGAAGTAGCCCAGATACAATCAGTGGTCTCACCGGAATCGAGTGTGCTGGTCGTTCCTACCAGCGCACGGCCCCCAACATTCAACAGCCTGATCAGCTATGCGTTTCTGGGTCACCAGATGTTTGGTGAATTCTCGACCGGGTACAACGAACTGGATGAGCGGGTAGAGGATGGTTTTGCCGATGCAGCACTACTCCCTGAGGGGATCGACCCCAATGGTTTTGGCTATCAGGATCATGAGGTGCGTTGGGCCGGGGCGGGCATGCGGCTCTATAGTCGCGATCCAGGCATTCTGTACCACCAATCGTTCGGGAGCGGTGGTCGCTATCCAGTAATTGCTCCAGGAGAGTCGCTTGTTTTACAGGCATCGACTCGCGCTCTGGTACTATCTGATGAAGAAACGCTCGAAGATACTCAATCGGGACAGAGGCAGTTGGTGGTAGCAGCGGCCAGCTTTGGCCAGACCACGCTTGAGCTACACAGCAACGATACCCAGACATCTTACAATCTGAATGGCGGCCTGGTCGAGGTGGTCTCAGAGACGCGGGTACTGCCAGACACCATTGAGCTTCGCAACACAGGCTCAGAGCCGATCTATCTGTGGTGGGGAGAACTACGTGAGCCTAGAGATTCGCCACAAGCACTGCAGACCGATGAGGCATTCGTACAGATACAACCTGAGCCATTAGATGACAGCATGCAGGCAGCCGCCAACCTTCGTCTTCATACCCAACAACTTCCCGAAACCCGACAGAAACTCACCGCACTCGTGGTCTTTTCACATGTGCCTGAGACAGGACGTGGTCGCGGCGAGATCGGGCAGTGGGTCTTTTTTCCCAATGGTGACGGGACGTTGAGACTGGCGGTCGATATGGAGCAACTGAGTGTCTCCCTGACCCGCGAGGGACAACCGCTGGATATATTTGGAGCTACAGAGCCGGCTGGCGATGGACGGTATCGTGTGGCGCTTCTGTTTGCAAACAACACTCAGATTGTCTATGGCGCGACGATCTGGTCGTGGGAGGTGCGGGATGGAGTGATTGCAGAGCGTGCAACTGATGCGGTGCTTTTTGATGTCATCCCATTGCCACGCGTTGCGACACCGCTCAATATCGATATGGCAGATGGCGATCTCCGTCTGCGCGGGTACACGCTACCACAACACACAGTTGCCAGAGGTGATACAATACGGTTACACTTGGTTTGGCAGGGTTTGCGGCACATGGATAGGGATTACCAGGCACGTGTGCTGGTGCAGGATGCAGAGGGCCAGATGCTCGTTGAGCAGACGGTCTCGTTAGGGCATCCTGAGCATGGCACCAGTCGCTGGCAAGAGGGTGAACTCGCCGACCATGCGTTTACGCTCGCCATACCAAATACGGCTTTACCAGGAGAAGCGACTATCACCGTTGAGTTGATGGAGACCGTAGAGAATGACGCTACACGTGATAGACAAACTCTCACCGGTATCGAAATTACGCGCTAATAGCAAAAGTTTTTATGTCTACCAGAAGGAGAATGTCATGCGCTTGTTATTGCTCACAATGGTGTGTTGCGTACTAGGCGTTTCTATCGCAGCAGGTGCACCACAACCCCAATTCACACGATCAACCGTGTACCTCCCAATGATGACCAGTCAGACCGATATGCGTATTCAGGGTGATCGTAGCTACGTTGAGGGGAATACGCTGTATGTCGTTGGTGAAATCGTCAATAGTGGAGAGAGTGGCCGCTCAGTCAGTATAGTTGCGACATTTTACAGCGACAATGGCTATCCTATAGCCATTCGAGAGGCACCGCCGTATCTTGCCGAAGTGATGCCGGAACAGGCCAACCCGTTCAAAATCGGACTTGAATACCCATTGCCAAACATTACCAACTATGAGCTAACCTTCCAAGAAGAAACCGTGCCGCTTTGTCAGGTTGCGCCACTTGAGGTTGTGTCAGAACAGATGGTACTTGATGAAACCATCATTGTGAGTGGCGAAGTGGCGAATACCATTGGGGTCCGCATGCAAAGTGTTGATCTGGCAGTCACCTTCTACGATGAGGCTGGGAACGTCCTTCATGTTGCTGGTCGCAAAATGGGCTCACTTTCCTTTGCATCTGATACAACACTTCAGTATACGATTCAAACGGCGCTCTCAGAACAGGATTTTGCATCGTTCAAAGTGCGAGCACAAGGATGTTATGTGTGGTAGTTATGATTAACAATGATTGAATGTATTCCTAACTTTAGTACCAGCGATCCTGTAGTACTTGCCGCATTGATGCAGACGATTGAGCAGATCGATGGTGTGCAGGTACTCGACACCCATGTTGATACCGACCACAACCGTAGTGTCATTACGTTTGCTGGTGATGCAAAATCGGTTGGTGAGGCCGCGTTTGATGTAGTGGCCGAAGCAGCCAGCCAGATCGATATGCAGACTCATCGTGGACAGCATCCTCGAATTGGCGCGACCGATGTGCTGCCCTTTGTGCCATTGGGTGATGCTACGATGGAGCAGTGTATTGATCTGGCCCATGCGGTTGGTCAGCGTATTGCAGAGGAACTGGCGATCCCGGTGTTCCTCTATGGCGCAGCGGCGACTCTACCTGAACGACGAGAGCTGCCCAATGTACGACGGGGCGAGTACGAAGCCCTTCGCGACACGATAGCGCTCGATCCGGCACGTCTCCCAGATTATGGACCTCAAGAGCTTGGCTCAGCGGGAGCCACAGCGGTCGGGGCACGTATGCCGTTGATTGCATACAACATCTATCTCACGACAGATAATGTGCGAATCGCCCGACGGATTGCCAGGGCGATTCGTGGATCATCAGGCGGGCTGCGTGGTGTCCGTGCGCTGGGGCTGCTGGTCGATGGGCGGGCTCAGGTCTCCATGAACCTCACCGACTATCGCACAACGCCGCTGCACCGCGTGGTAGAGATGGTGGCACGAGAAGCCGCCGCATACGGGGTGATGATAAGTGAGAGTGAACTGGTTGGCCTCATTCCCGAGGATGCCTTGATCGATGCCGCACGTTTTTACTTGCAACTCCACACGATGGATTCCAAACAAATTCTGGAACGTCGCGTTTTCACGCGTGACTAGTTGGCACGAGTTAGCACGGGGCTCAAGCCCCGTGCTCTATGCATTACAATCCCTGTTTGGCCTACTCAGTACATTTACCTGATGACGAGTGGCAGATAGACAGTGCTACCAGGAACATCTTCAATAACGAGGGTAACTTCAGTAGAGAAACCTCGGTAGTGGACAAAGACATCGGTGCTCTCGTTCGTATCGTTTTCTACTAGATTCGTCGCAATTGACTCGAAAGCTACATAACTCCCATCGGCAGAGATAGCTGCATTCGATGATGTGGCATTGCCCTGCGTGCCATCAGCAGCCACCGATACGAGGGTTGTCTCACCCGTTTCACGGTCATGTACAAAAACGTCACGTACACCGTTGCTGTCGCCATCGACCAGGTTGTTGGCCAGCGAATCAAAGGCTACGTAGCGACCACTGGCCGAGATGGCAGGCGCAAAGGAAGCACCATTGGCCTGCGTCCCATCGCTGCCCATCGAAATACGCGTTGTGCTCACTGCTCCTGGCTCATCGAAGACGCCATCCGCGTCGGTATCGCGATCACGGACAAAAATATCAATCCAGTTGTTCGTGTCACCTGCGACCAAATTGTTAGCTGGCGAGTGGAATGCCACATACCGTCCATCAAACGAGAGTGATGGAGCAGACGATGTTCCATTGGCCTCAGTACCATCAGTCGCTACTGAAACACGAACATTCGTATCGCCAGAACGTACAAAGGTGTCCAAAAGATTATTCGTATCACCACTGACTAAATTTGTCGCGGTAGAGACAAAAGCAATATGATCATTGTCACCTGAGATAGCAGGTGCGAAAGAAGCACCATCGGACTGAACGTATGGATCGGGGAACGCTGAAACTAGCGATATCATATTCGCAGTACCACCGACTCCCACGCGATCATATGTGAATATATCTTTTGCGTTATTGGTATCGTCTAGGCCACCACTACCCGATGGGCCCATAGCAGATCCTTTGGTCTTCAGGAGGTTAGTAGCATCCGACTCAAAAGCAATGTAGATGCCATCCCAGGAAATCGCTGGTCGGGCTGAATTTTGATTGCCTCGATAACACTCGGCCCAACGCAACGACGAGACCGAGTATCGTTCGGTGATCCCTCCAAGACTGCGACGAAAGATATGTTCATCTGCATCACTCTGCTCAGGGATGATAATACAATCACCTGCAGGATCAACAAGGTTGGTTGCGCTTGAGCGAAATGCCATGGCATTGCCACCGGGTGCGAGTGCGGGTTGTGATGAAGGGCCATTGGCCTGGGTGCCATCGCTGGCTACCGACTCACGGGTGGTCGTGTCTTCAGATTGGTTGTGCACAAAGATATCTGTTGAACTGTTGGTATCGCCAACAACGAGATTGGTGGAATCTGACTCGAACGCAATGATGTCGCCATCAGCGGAGATGGATGGATCGCCTGAGTGATTATTCCCCGGCGTGCCGCTGGAGTCCACGGAAACGCGAGTCGTCGCACGAGCATGTACAGCGAAACTGTCGCTGGTTGTAGCGCTACTGTCATGTTGGTAGGTCAGGCGGTTATTGTTGACATCGTCCTGAGTGAAGATCTCACCAACGGCCAGTGGCATGCCATTTAGACGTAAGGTGCCATGGGCGGGGACGGCATCAAGTTGGTAAGCAACATTTCCATCATTACTCAGGCCATCATTGACAAACAACTGTGTATTGTCAATAGTAGTTGTTGCACCTTGATCGAGGGTGAGTTGATCGAGGTAGCAGTCTTCTACTGGCAGGATAAAATTCAACGCTGGTGCTGAGTAGACAATGATCGAATCACCAATATCAAGCAACTGGGACCATATGATGTCCTGGCTTCCATAAATATTAAAATCAATGATAAACGTACCATCGTCGTTGATATCGGCAGTGAGCGAATCTTCATTATAGGTCATCAGTACATCGGTTGGTGCGGCGAGACGCTGGCCATATGCTTCGATGGGATATTGCTCGGTATCAGGATTTGGGAAGGTCGAGTCCTGAACGAACCGTGTGTTAATAGCGACACTTGCCGTATCACCCGGTTGTGGTGGCTGACCTCCACCATCATTGGCTTTGTCATATCCAGCAATAACAGTGACACCATCACGACACACCTGGTCGACGGTAAAATATGTGACACTCCCAAATTGCCAGACTCGCGCCTGGCTGGGAGTAGGAGCTATGACTGTAAGTAACGACATAGTTACTACAAAGATGAGGGCAAGGTGTTTTTGTTTCATGTGAACCCCTTCCTATTCGGATATCGAATGTTCTATGATGTGGGCGGCTGTCAAGATTATTTATGTTGTTGAACAGAAAATGACCAAGCATGTAAACGGCGTATGTTTGATGCTCTGTTCAGACACACATACATTTACCTGATGACGAGTGGCAGATGGACCGTGCTATCGGGAACGTCTTCGATCAGAAGGGTCACCTCACTCGAGAAACCTCGGTAGTGGACAAAGACATCAGTGCTCTCGTTCGTATCGTCTTCTACCAGATTGGTCGCATTGGACTCAAACACAACGTAATCACCATGGGACGAGATAGCTGCGTTAGAAGAGCTACCATTGGCCTGGGTACCATCACCCGCTACTGAAACACGGGTGGTCTGACCAGTTTCTTGATCGTGGACAAAGATGTCTTGTACACCATTCGTATCATCATCTACCAGGTGGCTGGCAAACGACTCAAAGGCGATATAGCGGCCATTCGCGGAGATGGAAGGCGCAAAGGAAGCACCATTGGCCTGACTACCATCACTGGCCACCGAAATACGGGTTGTACTCATGGCTCCTGGCTCATCGAAGATGCCATCCACGTCGGTATCACGATCACGCACAAAGATATCGCGGTCATTGTTGGTGTCGCCATCCACCAGATTGGTCGCTTCGGAGGCGAAGGCCACGTACCGACCATCGAATGATAGTGCTGGCGTGTAAGAAGGTCTATCTGCCTCTATATCATCACTTGATACCGAAACACGGACATTCTGGTCGTCAGATCGGACAAAGATATCAACAAGATCGTTCGTATCATCATCGACAAGATTCGTTGCTGTGGAAGCGAAAGCAACGTGGCTACCGTTATCAGAGATGGTGGGTGTGGAAGATGGGGCATTGGCAGCTTCATTCGTATCGGTAGCCATCGAAACCAACGACAGCGTTTGTGACCGCACCCTATAGATATCACGGTTGCTGTTTTGATCTTGCCCAGGAATAAGATTGGTCGCACTTGTTTCAAAGACCACTGTGCCATCCGCAGCTATGGCTGGGGCAAATGAGTCACTGTTGGCCTTCTCACATGGACCGAAGAAAGCAGACCTTGAATAATGGATGGTTTGAACACCTATTGAACGGCGAAACACCTGTAGATCAGCCCCACCGTCACAATCGTTTCCTACGCTGAGCAGATTGGTGGCACGTGACTCGAAGGAGATATAATCAAACGACCCAGACTCGGCATATCCAACCGCAAGTGTGGGACGAAATGACCCGTCATTTGCCTGCGTTTCATCAGTAGAAACCGACTCACGAATTGTCACATTATTCACTTGATTATGCACAAAGATGTCATCGACATTGTTGGTATCATCTGCGACAAGGTTGGTTGCACGAGATTGGAAGGCAATCCATTCTCCATCGATGCCAATGTCTGGATTAAGCGAGTCGTCATTTCCAGGTGTACCGTTTGAGTCCACCGAGATCCGAGTCGTCGCACGGGCATGCACAGCGAAACTGTCGCTGGTCGTGGCGCTGCCATCGTGTCGATAGGTCAGGCGATTCTTATTCACATCATCCTGCCTGAATAGGGCACCAACTGCAAGAGGTGTGTCGTCAAGATAGAGTACACCACTGGAAGGCACGCTATCAAGTTCATAGACCATATCATTGTCGTCGATCAGACCATCACCGACGAAAAGATGCGAATTATCAATTGTGGTCGTGCCGGTTTGTCCGACCGTTGGCTGATTGAAGTAACAATCCTCCACTGGCACCACATCATTCACAAATGGGTTTGAGTATACAAGCACTGATTCGCCAACATCGAGTACCGGTGACCATACTACATTTTGCTCATTGTAGATATAAAAATCAATAACGGTATTGTCATCAATATTTGCAGTGATTGGCACATCGTGATAGGTCATGAGAATTTCAGTTGGTGAGATCAACAAGGGGCCATATATTTCTGTTGGATATCCAGGAGTATTGATCTCAGGAAGCGCCGGGTTTTCTGGCAAACGGGTAGTGATGGTGGTTTGTATCGTATCATCAGGTTGTGGGTCATCACCTTCCATGTAATAGGCATTGACAATTGCCATACCATCACGACATACCCGATCAACGGCAAAGTAGCGGCCGCTCCCGAAACCAAATTGCCATGCTCGGGCTTCTCCGCTGCCCGGAAATGCGATCATAAGGATAAGGACAACCATAACCAAACCAACAAGTCCAGCAGAACTCTTTTGGTGCATGACACCCACCCAGTGATGATAAAGATTGTTCAGAACGTAGTTATCTTTCAATATGACACATACCCATCTACTCTATAATGAGTGGCAAATATATCATTTCATTAGGTTCTACAAGGAAACAATCCTCCACTGGTAAGTTAAACTCCACGAGCGAGCCTGACGGAAATGAGTAGATAATAACCTCTTCACCAACCTCAAGCGGTTCCCATAACAAAGTCTGGCTTCCATAAATATTAAAATCAATAATCAAGCTCCCATCATCATTGATATCGGCAGTAAGCGGCTCTTCGTGGTAGGTCATCAGCACATTCGTAGATGGTGTAATAAGCGGACCGTATACATCCATTCCACTTTCATCTGTTGGAGGATCGGTAGGTAATTCTCCTTGTATGTGGCGTGCGCTGAGAGGCAGGTTTGAGGTGTCACCCTTTTGTGGTTCTCCTTCTCCACCATTTTCCTTGTCATAGCCAGCTATAACTCGAGCACCATCACGACATACCTGCTCAACCGTAAAATAGCGTAGATCGCCGAACTGCCAGGCTCGGGCTTCCCCTTTGCCAGGAAACAGAAGCGTTAATAGCACCACACTCACCATGACAATGACTGTAATGTGTTTTGGGTTCATTGAGACTTCTCCCATTATAATTTTTCCATAACGAGAACATCTCTGTTCATCCTATGCTATCCAGTTGAACGATAGATAAACAGGCATTGGGGCATGTAATTTTTGATACTATAGGTAATAATATAAATAACAAGTCATACAGCGAGTGTGGAAAATGGTAAAGTCATGCGTTTACATGTATGCACGAAGGATACACTGACAGTCCAGGTGATAACAATGAATTTGTATGCATATCTACCAGCATATATTTTGCAAGATATTCAAAACCATTCGTCGACACTGCCAACCCAGCGAGAGCAACGCTTTTCTGTGGTAGCGCTCTTTGCAGATGTAACTGGGTTTACACCAATGAGTGAGAGGTTTAACACTATTGGCAGACGTGGCGCAGAGAAGTTGACAACCATTCTCAACGCCTATTTCACCTCGATGATCGATCTGGTACATGCCTACGGCGGCAGTGTTGGTAAATTTGGTGGCGATTCACTCACAGTGCTGTTCTCTTACACGACAGTAACACAATCACAAGTGATACATCAGGCTATTCAGTGTGCCTGGGACATGCAGGCTGCAATGCGTGACTATGCGTTGCTCGATACAAGTATCGGAACATTTGACTTGTCGATGAAGGTTGGCCTCGGGATAGGTGACATTCTTAGCACGACGGTTGGTGATCCCAATATACGTCTTGAATACATTATTGCAGGACAGGCTATTGACACATGTATCGAAGCCGAACATCATGCCCATGCTGGAGACATTCTTGTTCACAATGACATATTGCAACATATTCAAGTCGTTAGTGTTGATCAGGTGGCAAAAACCACCAACTTTTGCCGCATCACAGCCCTCCATGTGCGGTGTAAAACACCGTCACTACAACCACAGATCTGGCCATCAACAGAATCGGCCAATCAGATACTCCCCATTGTAAAGCGTTATGTACATCCGACTATCTCTCAACGAGTGCTCTCGAACCAAGAAGGATTTGTCAACGAACATCGTAAGGTCACCATTCTGTTTATTCGCTTCAACGGGCTTGATTATCAGCACCTCACAGTACGCGAAACTCTCCAACACTATTTCACATCGGTGATACGAACTGTACAACGCTACGATGGCTACGTAAATCGAATTGACATTGGTGATAAAGGAAGTAAGTATATCGTACTATTTGGTGCGCCGGTGGCCCATGAAGATGATGACGAACGAGCACTCCGTTGTGCGCTCGATCTGCAAAGACTGGATGTTCACAGTGATGGCAATCAACAAAAAACTCAAAGGATTATCACACAAATTGGCATTCATACCGGATTTGTGTACTGCGGTCAGGTTGGTTCAGCACACCGATGTGAATACACTGTTATGGGTGACGCTGCGAACCTCGCTGCACGGCTTATGCAGGCAGCCACACCTGGGCAAATTCTGGTAAGTAGTATCACATATCAAGCCATTGCCGAAGGATTTGTCTGGAATGCCCCCACACATATCCAGGTAAAAGGCAAAACAGATCCCATCCTTGTCTATACCGTGCGGGATGCAGCTACACCGCCCGCCCTCAAAATGCACGAGCCACGCTATACCCTACCACTTATTGGTCGTGAACAAGAACTACACCAGGCACAACACAGCATGGAGCAGGTGTTAGCAGGGCATGGAAAAATCCTTCATATTACGGGTGAAGCTGGGATGGGAAAATCGCGAATTGCATCTGCAACCGTACAGATCGCTCAACAAGAAGGATTTCGTATGTATGCCGGAGCATGTCAATCATATGGAACCAAAACGAGTTATCTGGTATGGCACGAGATATGGCGCTCCTTTTTTCATCTCCAGCCATCTTGGACAATACAGCAGGTGAGCGAACAACTTACCCTCCAGCTCAATACCATTGATCCACGGTTTGTTTTACGCTTACCACTTCTACGCAGTGTATTAAACATACCGTTGCCAGATAATGACATGACACGTTCTCTTGATGCCGAAATGCGAATAGAGCTACTTAAAGCACTACTCATGGCATGTCTACGTCATCGTGCTCAAAACACCCCTATAATGTTCGTACTGGAAGACTGTCACTGGATTGATCCGCTGTCACAAGAATTACTCTCCTATATTGGACGCAATATTACCCATGTTCCTGTATGGTTTCTCATTCTGTCCCGTGGAGCACAGGATTATAAACAGATTCCGCGACATAGGGAAGCACCATTCGATAGCATTCATCTATCTGAACTGTCACCTGCCGAAGCACATCGTCTCGTACTACTCAAACTGGAACAAATCATTGGATCTACTCAGCAAACAAAACCAGCCTGGATTGATCACATCGTTACAAAGGCACAGGGGAATCCGTTTTACCTGGAGGAAATGGCACACTTCCTCCGAAGCTATCAACATAAGCTGTCAGACAACCGTGACATAACAGACATTGAACTCCCTGATAGTCTGCATAGCCTTATTTTGAGCCGTATAGATCAATTAACAGAGGGCGAACAAACAACGCTAAAAGTCGCTAGTGTGATAGGCCGCTCATTTAAGGCATCATGGCTATGGGGCAGCTATCACGAAATTGGTCCACCACAAACCGTAACCCAACATCTTGAGACACTCAGCCAGCTTGATCTCTTGCCTTTGAGCACTGCAGAACCAGAATTAGAATATCTTTTTAAACACATTACGACCCAGGAGGTGGCCTACGAAAGTCTCACCTATAACATGCGCTCTTTGTTGCATGAACGAGTAGGTCAATTTTTAGAGCGCCAGTATGCTGATACAGTTGAGCAGTATTTCAACATCTTGGCGTATCATTATGGTCGCAGCCACAATACAGCGAAACGGCGCAAATACTATTTGCTAGCTGGGAATGCTGCCAAAGCAGCATATGACAATCAGTCAGCTATCGACTATTACCAGCAACTATTAGCACTTTTGCCTGATAACGAGCAGATTCAGATTATGTTGGATATGGGGGAAGTGTATCAACATATCGGACAATGGTCTGAGGCTGAACGCATGTACCGAGATGCTTTAACGCTGGCAGAACGTGATCATAATCGTATGCTTCAAGCGTATGGACAAAAGGCCCTAGGATCGTTACTCGCACGAACACAATCGTATCATGAGGCATTGGTGTGGCTCAAACACGCACAGACACAGTTTGAGCAGTTGCAACATCCGACGGGGCTTAGTCGTGTACTTGAGCAACTAAGCCTGGCCTATTTTCAGATCAATGACTATGATACGTCAATGAATTACGCACAGTATCACTTACAAATCGCCAATCAGTGTGCCGACCAGATTGGAATAAGTGCCGCACATGCGAATATCGGATTGATTCATATTCAGCAGGGCGACTTAGATCGAGCACTAGTGTGTTTCAAGACTGCGGTAGATATTGCTACCGAGGTTAACTATCTACGTGGGGTTGTTGTGGCAAGCGGCGACATGACGCACATCTATTGGCAACAGGGCCAGTACCACGCTGCATTGTCTGGTCTCCAACAAGCTTTAACGCTGGCTAACCAGATCGGATACCAACAGGCGGTGGGATTCTTACTTGGCAATGCAGGGATTTTATACGACATGTATGGCGACTATACAGCTGCACTTGCTTGTTATGGTCGAAGCCTTCAGATTGCTACTGAACTTGATGACTGGACGACTATTCTTTTTGCGCTTACGAATATCCTTTCTATTTTTGTTGTCCAGAAACGATATATGGACGCGCTCAATGTATGCCATAAAACGGTTGAATTAGGCCGTTTACTCCAGATACCATATGCGCTTGGGATCGATTTGCATCAACAAGCACTCATCGCAATGGCAGAGCAGCGGTACACCCATGCTCTCGACTATTGCAAAGAAGCCCTCACACTAGCTACCCAGGTAGGAGATAGAGACACACAACTTAAGATAGAAACTCTCGTTATTCGCTTACAGGTGTTGCGAGAAGAAAGAGATGTATTCCGTGCTCGTGACGAACTAGAGGCTCTGTTGGATACTTGGACCAATGAGGGTGAACAGGCAGCATTATACTACGAGATGTGGCGCCTGCAACCAGATCAGGAAGGTGCACGCCAGCAGGCAGCAGCGCTCTATCGTTCTGCCTATAACAATTCACCAAATATTGAGTATCGACAACACTATACCGAACTTACGAATGAAACTCTTCCTGAGCCATCTCCTCTCCCAACATTACCTGCTGCCCTCCTCGAAGTGGTTGATCTCGATGCGCTACTTGCACATGTGTTGGTACAGGTTGAGGCAAAAGTAGTGGCTACCCACTCCAACACTAATTGACCCGTTGGTGTAAACCTGACCGATCAACAACAATTACTGCACCACGCTCAAGACGAATCAGCGTCTGTTCTTCAAACTCTCGCAGTGCACGGTTGACCCACTCGCGAGTTGTATTCACAAATGTAGCAATCTCTTGTTGGGTAATTTCCAGCCGTGTCTCATCATCAGGTATCGTCTCGATGCTCGCAAGCTGGAGCAGCAGCGCCGCGACCCGACCCGGCACACTTAAAAATGCAAGCTTCTCGAAGTAGTTTGTCGTATAGCGTAACCGCTCAGTAAGCATGGCAATGACATATTCGACCAGTGTAAAGTTGTGCTCTAGCAGATGGAGAAAGTCAGCGCGGTAGAGTGCAAATACAGTTACATTAGTGATGGCAGCCGCACTGGCTGATCGCGGTTGCCCATCTAATACAGAGAATTCACCAAAGGCCATGTCCTCACTATACACACGCATGGCGGCTTCACGCCCATCGGGGCTTGAAAGGTAAATACGAACTTTTCCGGTACGAATGATGTAGAGACATCCGCCTTCGTCTCCCTGGTGGAAAATAATAGCACCTCGACGATAGCGTCGCTCTTTGAGGAGTGCTCCTATCTGTACCAGTTGTTCGTCATCCATCGAGTTGAAGATGGCAACGTTACGCAGTATTTTTGAGTCAATTGGTGTGCTGTGTTGCATACTATCCTCAGTAACACTGTAGTGTTTCCTTGACATATAAAGTATAGCATATCTTGAGTATCGCAAACCGATTTTCTGATTGCAATGGCCGAAACCAATGTGGCCTGCGAAATTGTGTTGCTTCAGTGTGATCTACTTCACACAACCTTCGTACAGTACGATACGGACTTTTTGATGCTATTCCTTTAAAGTAGATATGTCGATACAACAGGGTAGTAATAGGGGTAGCATTATGAAGCAAGTAGGAACTCAAGCTTCCCAATTTGTACAATTATCACAAACCTATCAACCATCTGCGAATCAACATCCACGCACGAAAGCTCATGCCGAAACACCACAGCAGATGAGTTTACAGGCGCTCGCCCAGTCTGTCTTACTTGAGAATGAACGTTATTATCGCAAACAACATCAGGATTGCCGCTATGCCTATGAACTGTTTCGCCGAGCGCTAGTAGAACGAAATGAAATGGCATGGGAACACATCTACACCCTTTACTACACCCTTGTCAAATATTGGATACGCCGTACAAGTGCCTTTGCCCATAGCGGTGAGAGCCCTGAGACATTTGTTCCTGAGGTGTTTGCCCGCTTCTGGCGAGCCATACCTGCGGAAAAATTTGATACCTTTCCATCACTGGCTTCATTGTTCAATTACCTACAACGCTGTGCGGCCAGTGTGATTATTGACAATTCACGGTCGACATCAGGGGTTGAATTGTTGCCGGAGGAAGCCATCCCCGAAGACCACACAACACAGGAGTCTCCAGAAGATATTGCTCTGAACCACATTGATGGCGATACGTTATGGGCCTGTGTCAATGCTCAGTTGCGCAACGATGTTGAGCGCGTTATCATCCATAGTTCTTTTCTCTCTGGTATGAAGCCAAGTGATATCTATCAGAAATGGCCGCATCTCTTCACCAATGTACACGAAGTCTATAGTATAAAACGTAATATTCTCGAACGCCTCTCACGCAATCGTGAGCTACGTCGTCTCTTTGCATAAGTGTATCCCCTTATCTCTCTACACTCTGAAGAAGCTCAGTGATGAGCTTCTTTGTTGCCTCAGTATGGGCGCATCTGTATTTGACAGAAACTAAGCTTGTGATAGAATACACTAAAATAGGAAGAAGTTGAGTAAACTATTTTTACACCACGTGCATTTGTTGTTAGCAAAGTGAACATATTATCTTGCGTAACACAAAGCGTGAGGTGGATACCCATGTGCAGAGAGAATACTAGAAAGGCTCTGTCCAGATGAATTTTGGAACTCGATTTGGTTTCTTTAGTGTGCTTGTCACAGTGTTGTTCGTTCTTGCTGCCTGCGGTGGTGGCAATGGTGGTGATACTGGTAGCGTCAGCACCGATCACACCATCCAAAGTGATGAGGGTGCATTTGCTTTCCAACAGGAAAGCATAGCTGTTCCAGTTGGCGAAGAGGTTAGCGTAACTTTTGAAAATGTCTCAGGTGTTCAGCATAACTTGGTACTCGTGCGCGGTGGTGACGATGTTGCAGCCACAGTGAATACCGATGGGAATGCGGTTGGTGCGCCTAGCTATCTTCCTGAAGACCAAGCAAATATCATTGCGGCCACTTCTATGCTTGATGGTGGTGGAAATGAAACCATAACCTTCACCATTGATGAGCCAGGTGAGTACAAATACATTTGTACCTACCCTGGTCACTACCCAAGCATGGTTGGAACATTGACCGCAGAATAACCGATAGACACACAACCTTTCAAAGCCCTGCTATACAATATAGTGGGGTTTTGTTATACCAACATATAACCGTTCTGAAAGGAAAAGCATTGTATTATTCTGTTCGTTATTGGATAACAGGAATGTTGATAGGCGGCATCCTGATATTGGCTGCCTGTGGCTCCCCCAACGAGTCTCCACAAGGTGAAGCCCCACAAGATGAGGCCACAGAAATTGAACCCGTACCAATTGTGGACTCGGGGTCTGAACTTTCGCTGGGGGTCTCTACCGAGAATGATCTGTTATTCAACACAGAAACGCTGACTGCACCGGCCGACGAGGAAATCTCTGTTACCTTCCACAACGACGCAGGATCACTCATCCATAACTGGGTCCTTGTTGATGGAGATAATGATGTTGCAACTGCAGTGAATGCCGCAGGGATCGAGGCAGGGCCAGAAGCTGAATACCTTCCTGAGAGTGATGAATTCATTGTGGCCACAGGATTGCTTGATCCTGGAGAAAATGATACAGTAACATTCACACTCCCACCAGGAACGTATACATTTATTTGTACATTCCCTGCTCATTTTGATGCAGGTATGAGAGGGATCCTTACGGTAGAGTAGCAACATGCTGCTATGTATATGATAAAGGAGCCGTTGTGCATACCGAACGTCTGTACTTTTCCGATCCATACTTGACGCACTTTAGCGCACAAGTGAAAGCACGAAAGCAACAGGGTGACACATACTTGGTTGCACTTGACCAGAGTGCTTTCTATCCCGAAGGTGGAGGGCAACCCGCAGATCGTGGTTTCCTAAATGGAATTTCGGTTATTGATGTACAGATCGATGACGGTATCGTCTGGCATACGTTATCAGCCCCACTCACTGATGATGATGTGCGTGGTGAACTGGACTGGGAACGTCGCTTCGACCATATGCAGCAACATCATGGGCAACATTTGCTTTCGGCAGCTTTTGAACAACTCTTCGATATGCCGACGGTTTCTTTTCATCTTAGTACAGCCACCTCAACTATCGATCTGGCAAGTACCACTCTAACACCAGATCAGGTCAAGGCGACTGAGGACTTGGTCAACCGCATTATCTGGGAAAGCCGCACCGTGCTGGCTCGCTTTGTCACTGCGGAAGAACTACAGACGTTACCACTTCGCAAAGCTCCTGTGGTCGATGGACCAGTACGTATCGTTTCCGTTCCAGACTTCGATCATTCGGCCTGTGGTGGCACCCATCCACATACGACTGGTGGTGTGGGGCTTCTCCATGTTCGTCGTTGGGAAAAACGTGGCGAAGTGACCCGTGTTGAATTTCTCTGTGGAAAACGTGCCTTACAGGATTACTGTAACCGTGATGGGATTGTGACCCGTCTTGCAACACAGGCCAGCGTTGGTGTTGATAAGATCGAAGCAACGATTGAACGACTACGCGAGGCCGAGGAACGTAGTCGCAAACAGCTTGCAACAGCCCAACAACAGTTGATTGGCTACGAAGCAGTGGGGTTGATCGAACGTGCACAGATCGCTGGTATCACACGTGTTGTTCAGCAGGTGTTTGTGGAACGTGACATAGCTGATATTCGTACCCTAGCCCAACATATCACAGAAAATGGGAGTGTCGCTCTGTTTGGCGTGCAAAATGGTGAGCGTGGGCAGGTACTCTTTGCCTCAGGAGCAAACATTGCCATCGATTGCGGAAAACTGTTGCGTGAGACACTGGCCAGCTTTGGCGGGCGTGGTGGAGGGCAAGCCAACCTTGCCCAGGGGGGAGTCCCCGATGCTGAGAAGCTCACAGAAGTCCTCGATGCAGCATTTACCAGCATTGCTTCTGGCGAAGCGCTTGATTTGAAAGACACGAAAGGATAGCCGATGCTGCACGAAATTACGGTGCGTACCCACGCTCAAGAATGTATGGTCGATATCACTGCTGATGTTCAGGAAATCGTGCGAAATAATGAGATCGACTCTGGCACAGTACTGCTCTATGTTCCCCACACCACCTGTGCTATCACTATTCAGGAAAACGCCGACCCCGGTGTCCAGCACGACATGTTGCTGCTGTTGCGTGAGATTGCGCCGCGCAACGATACCCGCTACCGACATATTGAGGACAATTCAGCCTCACATCTCCAGGCCAGTGCGATGGGATTCTCGCATTTTGTCTTTGCGGAGCAAGGCCGATTGGTATTGGGGCGTTGGCAAGCCATTTATCTCGCCGAGTTTGATGGTCCGCGTGTCCGCAAGGTATTGGCCAAAGTGCTGCATGATTAACACGCTTGTGTATTTCATAGCTCGCAATAGGCGTATGTCGCTATACATTAGCGTTGACCGGACCAGCGGCGAGCAGGATCACGTTTTCCCCAAACACGTTTGTCAGTAAGCAGCCGCACCGTCATATCAGTAGTAATGGTGATTTGACACGACAAACGCGGGTACCCAAACTGTGCTGCAAGTTGGTCGTGCCAGTGACTTGGTGCTGGCTCACCAGCCTCGATCCACACCCCACACGTCGCACACAAGCCCCGTCCACCGCAATTCGCACGCTGTGTAAGCATAGCATATGGCGACAGACTATGGTCGAGCAAAACCCGACGGAGATTTGAGCCATGTGGAACAGCGAAAACATGTCGTGTATCATCGACTAACACCTCTACCTGATATAGTACGTCAGAAGTCTTCATGATGGCCTATTCTGATGCAAAACCGATAGACTGATATAAGTTTACTGTCAGCATACCATGTATTTATAAGTCCATCATCATTGGTATGCCACTTATATGCCATCCCTACGCTATGGAGACTGAGCCATAGCTCCTCTATACTCATCTCAGAAGCAATAACAAATGTATGGAGGCATTTCAATGAAGTCGCTATTACTGCTACTAATGACCACGATTGTGCTGGGGATGTTCCCTGCCACAACGACGCACGCCCAAAGCAATGAACGCTGTTTCGACGAAACCGGCTTCTGTATCAGCGGACCCATTCGGGAATACTGGGAGAATAACGGTGGCCTGGCCGTCTTCGGCTACCCCACCGGCCCAGTTGAGACCATGACCATTGAAAACTGGACTGGCCCAGCCCAATGGTTCGAGCGTGACCGGCTGGAAGACCACTCAGAAGAAGGGATTGGAGTGCTTGCTGGACGCTTGGGAGCTGAACGATTAGAGCAACTTGGTCGATCATGGTCGCCCGGCGGGGAGACGGATCGTGGTGGGGATTGCCGCTTCTTCGCTGAAACAGGCTACAACATGTGTGGGGCCTTCCGCGCCTATTGGGAGAGCAATGGAGGACTAGAACGCTTTGGCTATCCCGTTACTGCCGAAATCACCGAATTTATCGCTGGACGTGACTACACCGTTCAATACTTCGAGCGCCGCCGTATGGAATCCCATCCTGAGAATGAGCCACCTTTCAATGTGCTACTGGGTCTGCTTGGTAACGAAACCCGCGCCAACACACCAGCAGAAGGCGATTGTGCTACCGCCGTTATTTGGACCCTACGTGGCAACTATGCCGAGTACAACCGTAATGGTGCGCTGGGATGCCCCCTTGCTGGTCAGGACTACGAAAATACTGCCGGTTCAACCGCTCGCTTTGAGCGTGGCCAGATGTACTGGGTGAATCTCCGGGGTGGTCAGTCAATTATCGTCGTGGTCTTCTACGAGGAAAACAACAACCTCAGCTATCAAATCTTTGATGATACCTGGCGCGAAGGCGACCCAGAAACAGCCGACCTGAACCCACCAGACGGTTTGTTTGAACCGCGACGTGGCTTTGGCAAGGTGTGGCGTGACAACTCAGAAGTAGCAGAGAAGATTGGCTGGGCCCTTGAGAATGAGCAAACAGTCGACATCAACTATCAGGTCTTTGAAGGCGGTTCACTGATGCGTCTATGGAGCGAAAATGCAGTCTGGATGTTCAAAGATGGTACAGCACGGAACGAAGTAGTCCGGTACAATTAACATCGCATCTAGCACACCACAACACAAACTTTTTTCACAACCCGTCGCTCTAGTAGCCCGTCGCTCTAGTAGCCCGTCGCTCTAGTAGCCCGTCGCTTCAGCGGCGGGCTACTCATTCCCACCAAAATCAAACTGTTCCTGCGATGCCTGGGGCTTCGTTGGATCAAACGCATACCGCTCTGCTACACGCCAGTAACGTGAGAAGCGCTTGAGATCGATATGGCCATCATAGTTAATCAATGGATCAACCGGAAGCGTCTGGACCTTAAGACTTCGCCCCATCTCTTTACAGACAGCCCGAAAGCGCGGGCTGGGGCTTTCGGTGGTGGCAACGCGCTGTGCACCATGTTCCGCTGTAAAAGCCACCACCTCGGTTGCCACGTCGCCACGCCGAATCACGACCGGCAATTCAAGCAAACACTCATAAATAAACACGATCCGTTTGAGGCTGATCTGCCACTGCTCAAGCAGCGCATCGTCCCAGACCCAGATCGCTGGTGCATCAGGATAGAGTTGCAGTGCAGGTCCGTGTGGATTGAGGCAGTCGCCATGCACCCAAACGATAGTAGGTTGCTCATTCGACATTATGTCAACTTTCTAGTCTGCTTTGTGCGGAAAGAGTTTCTGCGACAACTCATCATAGCTACCCTCAAAATCACAGTGCCCAGCGAGAGGACAATCGCGGCAGTAAACGCCATCAGTATAGCGCTCCAGATTGTCGCGATTGAAGAAGTACGGTTTGTGGCTAAAGGTACTCGCGACCCACTGCCACGAGAGGTTGTTGCTCGCCGGATCACCATAAAGCAGGTGTTCGAGAAACCAGCGCGCTCCGGCCTGCCACCGCACCCGTCGCCAATGCACGACATACCCGGCCATCCACATACGCGCATGATTGTGCAGATAGCCGGTCTCGTGCAACTCGTGGCTAAAGGCATCGATACATTTGAGGCCAGTGCTTCCCTCACGGATGTCCTCTGGCAACTCCTCAGCATAGGAACGTGCAGAGTATCCGGTCTTGTATGGCTCACGATCCTGCCAGATCCCATCACCGATCTGTGCATATAAACGCTGCCAGTAATCACGCCAGCCCAGCTCATTGATGAACTTCTGTGTTTCATTCTTGTTCCGCGCCCGCTGCAACGCTGTGTCGCGTACTTCCGCAAGCCCCAACACCCCATACCGGATGTACGCCGACAGTCGCGTCACTGCGCCATTCATGAAGTTACGCGATTTGGCATATCGGCCTGGTTGGATGGTTCGCAATTGCTTTTCAGCAGCCTTTCGTCCACCAACAGTCGTACTCACACGATCATCTACCCTGGTAGCAGCAGGAAACTGCTCACGGACATAAGCAATCAGTTCTTCACGGTTGGCAAACTCTCGCCGCAAATTTCGGTCGTTGGTCATGATAGGTTTGTTTACTAGAGACCCCAAAGGTTTTCGAAACTTTTAAGGTCTACATTACTTGCTACTACGACGTCTGCGACATGCATCACTACAGTATTTCACATCGTCCCAGACTTTGGCCCATTTCTTACGCCAGGTGAATGGCCGCCCACACACCAGGCAGGTTTTGCTTGGCAAATGTTCTTTTTTGACGCCGCGCATACAATCCTCTAGACAAAAAAACCAGCGATGTTGTGTGCATCGCTGGGTAACACATCGATCAGTTACTACGCACAATTATGTCGCACGGATCTCGGCCATCGCAGGCGGTCTGTTGGCCATGATTTTTTCTCGCTGAGCAAATGCTGTTGCTGCGGTAAGCACCAAGATGATCCAAACAATATCAGCCATCAACAGATGGGTGAGTTTCATCCATGCAGGCACTTTAAGGATGATATTGAAGACGCCAATAACAAACTGGAGTACATACATACCTGTGAAAGCGTAGGCAAACTTTTGTGTACCAAGGTCAGGGTAGCGTGAGCTAGTATAGAATGCCAGCACGATCAGGTAGGCCCCGGTCAGCACTGCGATGAGTGGATGGAAGACGCGTAACCGCTCCAGGAAATGTGCGGCTGGGGAAAAGTCCTGCCGTATGCCCTGCGCCAACGACTCGGCAGGGAACAGCGTGTTCCCGAGCGCCGCAATCGATCCACTCGCACCAAGAATCAGCATGGCAGCAAATGCGATGCCGTAAAGCAACGTCATGGGGCCACGGCCACCCAATTGGATCGGTCGACCGCCCGAAGCCCACCACGCGGTCAAAGTCAACGCTCCAACTAAAATAAACGTGTTCATCAGATGAACCGCCATGGCAATGGCACGTGCTACCGAGGAGTCATCAGCAACCAGCCCGAGCAATACTAGCCCGGCACCGAGTAGCGCCTCAATAATGATAAAAACAGTCGAGAGAACAGCACCAAAACGGACAGTATGACCCTTAGGGAAAGCCCGAAATGCCCATATAATCAGGGCAAAGACCAGCAGCATCGCAATGCCGCTCGTCGCACGGTGGGCAAACTCGATCATCGTCTCAACCGAAGGTGCGCGAGGAATAACGACGCCATTACAGTCAGGCCAGTGTCGTCCACATCCAGCGCCCGATCCGGTTATACGCACGAATGCGCCCCACAGGATGACTGCCAGATTGTATACGAGAACGCCCCATGCAAATACTGCAAAGCGGTTTAGTTTCATAGATCTGCCTTCCTAGTGCATTATGCAGGGGAAAAACCTTTTTGGTTTCAAAGTGTGTATATTATATCACAAGGTAATGCGACACTCGTTTATCGACTGCACTATTGTAGCATCATTCCTTAGTGGACTGGTAAGAAACAAGTCCATCAAGGAAGTGTTCGGACTGCTGCTGGATCGCATCCCGCTCAGTCGAATCGATGCGACCAACACCCAGCACGCTGGGGCCGAAGCGCGGGTTCGATTTCAGCTTCTTTTCATGTGTAATGAGGAAGTTCCAGTAAAGAAAATTAAACGGACAGGCATCTTCACCGACTCGCTGCTTGTGCTTAAAACGGCATCCAGTACAGTAATCACTCATCTTGTTGATGTAGTTTGCAGATGAAATGTATGGTTTGGTTGCGATTCGACCACCATCAGCATTGAGTCCCATCCCAATCACATTTGGCTGCATCACCCAATCATAGGCGTCGATGTAGAAAGCAAGAAACCAATCGTTGACTTCCTGCGGATCGATTCCGGCCAGCATACAGAAGTTGCAGATGATCATCAAACGCTCGATATGGTGGCTGTAGCCGGTCTCAATCGCTCGTGAAACCACATGTTTGAGGCAATTCATCTCCGTCTGCCCATCCCAGAACATTTGTGGCATCGCACGGGTCGCACTCCAGTCGTTGGCCTCATACAGATCAGGCATCTGTTGCCAGTACTGCCAGTAGATATACTCACGCCAGCCCATCACCTGCCGCACAAACCCCTCGAGCGAGTTGATCGGTGCGTGGCCCTGTTCATACGCCTCGACAGCGGCCTGCACCATCTCCAGCGGTTCCAGCAACCCAATGTTGACATATGGAGAAAGGACTGAATGGAAGAGCGTATCGTGCCGCGTGGTCATCGCATCTTCGTATGGACCAAAATCGTGCAATCGGTGCTTGATGAAATCAGCCAGCGCCTGCTGAGCCTGTTCGTGGGTCACTGCAAGGTTGAAGTTTTCAAGAGTGCCGGTCGCGTGTTCATAGTCGGCGACCTGTTGAATAACTTCCTCTGTGATACTGTCGTGTGAGTATGCGGGGATGCCTGGCAGCTCGATAGCCTTTGGCAATGGCTCACGGTTGTGTTTGTCGTAGTTCCACTCGCCACCAGCAGGTTTATCCCCATCCATCAGCACATCAAAGTGCCGCCGCATCGCCCGGTAGAAGTTCTCCATCACATAGCGTTTGCCCGGCTTCGGGTCCGGGTGTGGATCAAAGCGCCCCACCAGAAACTGTGTATTGGGCAAGACATCAACCGGAATACCAAGCTCATCGGAGAGGTGCGCCTGCTGAAAACGACGTGTGTGGTATTCGCTCGCCGCCATCGTGATGACACGGTCTGGCTGATGCGTCCCAACATGCTGACGCAGACCAGTGAGGAAGTCCGCCGCGTGCACATAATCGACATGGTAGCCCTGCTCACTCAAGGCAGCAGCATAGTGGCGCATAGCACTAAGCAGCAGCACCAGTTTCTTGCGGTGGTAAGGCTGTTGGGCAATGCGCCCATCGCTCTCGACCAGCACCACGCGTACCTGTTCAGCACCAGCCGCTTCAGTGGCGTGCACCAGCGCCGGGTGGTCGCGGAGGAGTTGGTCGCCCAGAATCCAGACGGAGACGCATTGATCCTTCATTCGATAGCCCATTTCTAGGTTTTGCGGTAATCAGTGTGTTCGTGCTGAGGCATTGTACACCCGAGTTGGGTGGCGATGTCAAGTAAGGCAATGGTGAAACGTCACAGCGTCGTTACACGTATCTAAAGTAGCACAGATTTGTCAAAATCTATCGAAAGGTCTGAAGATGAGCAAATCAAAGTCTATGAAGAAGTTTCCTTATGATAAGTTGCACGAGCTTGTTGATAATGAGCGGAAGAAAAAGGAGGGCAAATCATGGACAATTCTCTCCATAATATTATTCATATTTTTCTCTGCCTGCTCAATATTATTGTTGTTTGTCTCATCAAATCCTCTTGAGAGAGCAGCATTTGCATTTGGATTTGGAGCAATAATAATTGTTACACTAAAAGTACTTATGCTGTGGATCGAAGACCTAAGTCGAGATATCGATAACCATCAATATATACATTTGATTATGCAAGATTTTATTGCGAAATCGGATATATTTACAAAACTAGAAATTGACAACTTAGATCGACGAGCTGATATTAGTAAAGGTAGTGGACAAATGAGAACCTTGCTACCAGTATTAAGTATTACTCTTTTGGGGTCTTTTATATCTAGCCCTCTTATACCAGACCAAGCTTTGAGTTTGATCATAACAGGTTCTGCACTAGCCTTAATACTTGTATTACTACGTGTACTGGAGAGAACAAACACCGATGAAATCATACAACACGCCATCGCAGAGCACCGAAATAATCAACAGAAGGCTCAAGTTATTAAGCGAGCAACTATACAAGTTGTGAAGCAGAGAGAGTCAGCAGCATTAAGAATGCTATACAGACATGGAACTCCCATCTATCAACGTCCTTCACAGCCGTCTGTGGCAAGCACCAATGGCGTTGGGGCTAATGATGAAGCCCTCCAACGTCCGAGCAACGAGCGATGAATATCACATCCACTCAAGCGGGCAATCCCGGCCCAGCGGGGCAGTGCTCAAGGGGTTCGAAACCCATGCGACGACGATAGGCAAGCAGAAAGTCAGATATGGAGAGCTTATCATGGTGTTCGAGTCCCGTGCGGCGGTCGCAGCCTAGAGAGCCCGCCGCTCAAGCAGTGGGCTGGGAACGGCGCTCACTCAAGCGAGCTATTTTTGTCGTTGTTTGTTTCCGCCCCAGCGGGGCCGTGTTGTGAGCGCGGGGCTTGAGTCCCGCGCTGTGGTTTTTGTGGGGTGCGCCGCCACCCCTGGACCCTGCAAACGAGGTGGGAGGTATGCGGAAGGATTGAAATGGATGCCTCGTGGCAAGTATACAGACTGGGTCAGCGGTTGCAAACCGCTGCTACGTTTCCTCCACAAGGCAAGCGCTCTGGCATTCTGTGCGGGTGCCACGCTGCCGCCTTCGACAAGCTCAGGCGCCGCGAGATATTCATGGGCGATCCCTGGTTGCCTGAGCCTGTCGAAGGCAATGGGAAGGTGGAGCACCACACCCACAAATACACGAGGTTGTTGAGATTGCACAGTCAATCTGCAAGCGCAGAATTCGAGTAGTGGTCAATAACACATAGTAGAGATATTGCTTGCCTCGCTAACGCGGCGTTGTTCAGACGCTCTCCGCTCCGCCGCTCAACCGCTATCCTGATGATGACAGCCCATCGGTAGTGTTGTTGGTCAGGGTGCACCGCCACCCCAACACCCCCGGCCAAGGCGTGGCACCCCTGGACCCTGCAAGCGAGGTGGGAGGCGCCTGGAAGCATTGGGGCGCATGCCTCGCAGCAAGCGTTATACTTGTATACAGTACATTCCGACTGGGACAGCGGTTGCAAACCGCTGCTACGCTTCCTCCACAAGGCAAGCGCTTTGGCGCTCTGTGCGGATGGTCTGGCGGGCGGCACCCACAACCATACTACTATATAATGGTTTGATATCTTGGCGTGCAATCAAAGACTGGGACAGCGGTTGCAAACCGCTGCTACGCTTCCTCCACAAGGCAAGCGCTTTGGCGCTCTGTGCGGATGGTCTGGCGAGAGCAGCACAAAGCTTCAATCCCGCACAATAATTCCAAAGGAGACATGCATGCTCATCTTTCGCCGTGTAGCAGCCTACAGCATCGATATTGTCATCCTGTTCAGCATCCTTGCTCCAACCAGCCTGCTCCTGAATTGGCTATTTGGGACACCACAGGATGGTCTGGCGATCTGGCGTGCTGCTGTGCTCAGTTTCTCATTGCCTGCCTGGACTTACTTTGTCCTCAGTGACTGGTCGCGGCGCGGTGCAACCCTGGGAAAACGTCTGCTCAACATAGCTGTGACTGACATGGCTGGACAACGCGTATCCCTGACCAGGGCCTTCGTACGCACTGCAATCAAGCTGCTGCCCTGGGAATTAACCCATATGGTTTTTGTGTTTGCTATCGGCGCACAACAGTTCACAATCCCCCAGCAAACCCTGCTGATTATTGCCAATCTGCTACTGGTAATCTATCTTGCTGTGGTGATTCTGACTCGCGGGCGGCGCAGCATACACGATGTGCTTGTGGGAACAACAGTGGGCAGCAGACAAACGTCCACT
>JBCDFA010000062.1:0-26349 GCA_039178835.1 Chloroflexota bacterium | reverse complement strand
TTTTGATTGATATATAGACAAACGCCTATACAGTAAACCAATAAATCCTCCAAAAGTAGCTCCCCCAATAATTGATGCTGGAAGCCACTCTGCGATATTTGGCATAACTGTTCGTGTAAAAAATTGCCTCCAGTCCTCCCAGACATTCGGATTAGTGGCATTTACAATACGAAGAAATGAAAGTTGTCCTGCCCCCGTTACAGCAATAAGGATAGCATAATAAACATAGTAGCTGACAACCATAGTTGTCCACAAACATGCAACGGCAAGTGCTGGGCGCCACAAATCTTTTGCATGTCTTACTTCGATAGAGGCTACAAAAATAGCTGGCAAAAACCATGTACCAGCGAGAATCAGCAGAAGACTTGCAAGAGAAGCAAATGGAAGAAAGCGCAACAGCATTTCAATATCATCATTCAGAAACGAAGCATACCAAGATACTATACCAAAGCAGCATCCGGTAATGACATATAAAAAGATTCGTATACGCATGTCTTACCTATTTAATCATCACGATCCTACGGGCCACACCTGCCGCTGATAAGTCGGAGGATCGGTACACACCACCGTTAACTCCAGCAGATCGATGCTGGCCCGTACCTGCTCTGGGGTGATATCATCCAGATCGAAGCGGGTATCGCCATCAAAGAATAGCAGCCGCCCAGGGACCGCCGGGTTCGTCTCAATCCCCCACGAGGCCTCTTTTACATATTCGCGCATCTCCTCTGGCCAGACAATATCGACATCTACCCACTTGCAGGTCTGCGTACCCGCAGCATAGATGTGCATCTGGTAGGCGACCGTATCGGGTCGAGGGGAGGTCACCTGCACTTCGGTAAGCAGATGTATCCCTTCCGGGGCTGGTTCATCCGTCCGTCGTGTAGAACCACACTGTGCGAGCAGCAGCAGCAGTATAAAGAGAACCAGTAACTGTGTATGTCTCATGGGTTGAACAACTCCATCTCTAGCTAGACTCACTCGCCAGCATCGCGTTCACGGATATCTCGCTTGATCTCATTCACATACGAGTGAATATTTTGCTTTATAGTCTCATCTCCACGTGATGATGTTTTTGATACTAGTATGTTTCCACCAAAGTAAGCCCCATTGGAATACTTGGCCACACTTGCCAGTACTGAACGAGTCGTGGTTGTGGTACTCATAGGTATCCGCAAGGACAGATGCTGGGCTATATCAAGCGTGGTCGCTTCGTATACCAGTAACACTTTTTGAGCATCTACCATGGCAATGAGGGCTTCGCGCACCTCTGCGTCCGTATCAGCCTGCACTAACAGCGCACGACTAATCAGCACCGCATCTACCGGGGCCATAGCTGCATCCGCTAGCTCAACAGGTGGTGTCTCCTGGACTATCGTTTCCAGTACACCGTCAGACATATCAAGCACATCGGTGGTGAGCACTGCGATGGTTGGAGGCGGGACAAAGGGCGTGGGGGTCGGTGGTGGTGTGCGGTCAAGCAACTCAGATGGGTTGCACCCTACAAGAGATACTAGTAAGGAAAGATAGAAAATGTACAGAGTAGTGCGAATCAGCATATAAAACCATCTACAAACTATAATTGCTGTTATGTAAAATTTAAAAATTTTACATAACAGCACTAGAATTATAAAAAACAATTCGTATTATTTATTATCTTCACAACAGCCATAATAGAAAGCATGTGTCCAATTATCAAACACATATCTATTATATGGGAATGGAGGTTCGCGCCAGTAAGTGTTAATTGCACGATATATGACAAAAGCATAACCATCTTCAATGCGTGCTGTTATACCCGGTTCAGATAAGTAGGTATACTTGGCAGGAGCACTGTTTATATCATAGCCAAATGACCATTCTGCCCATCCCTGACTATAGTCTGCATCAAAATCACTATGATCTATTACGTTCACACCGGATAGAGTAAAAGACCACTCCTTGGCCAAATTAAATGTTGCGCCCCTCGAACCAGCTTCTAACCCAATTCCAACGCTTGCTGTATCGGTGAATTCTGGGTTGGTAGTTGTTGGGCCATAATCATAAAGCAAAAAATTAGGATCAGCGCGTGTTCTCAATGTAGCTATTCTATAGTTAGATTTTTCACATGCACTAAAGCCACCAATGGTCTGTTGCTTGATACGAGCCTCCCAAAAGCTGTAGCTATCTGAATAACTATCAGGATATGCTTTCTCGGCAGCTACAACTTCATTGTATTTTCCATAGCCGCCACTTCCATTACACAAATCCCAATTGTTTATAAGTGTGCCAACATAATCCCAATGAGGAGAGGTCTCATTTACTGTGTTCTGAGATGCATCATGGAGCTCATTTTTCGTTGATGTTACATAGTCTATAACATCTTGAGTCAAATCAATTTTGGGATCATCGACAGATGCATCTTTAGATATCAATATACCGCCAGTAATGAATTTTCCATTAATGTCTTTTACTGCACTGGCTACTACATAACGTGTAGTCTCTGTTTCAGTAACAGGCATTTTCAACGATAGATGTTTTGCTATATCGGTTGTTGTAGCATCATACACCAAAAGTTGTTTCTGATTATCAATGAGTTTATGAAGATCACTATACTCAACTGTATTAACTGTTGCTGAAGTGAGTGTTTCTTTACTTATTATCACTGCATCAATAGTGGAGTCATCTATTACCTCAGAAGCATTGGTGACAACACTATTCGTTCCTTCCGATAAAGAAGCGAGTTTGGAGGGTAATCTTGATATATCATCAGCCCACACTACAATGTTAACATCATCTGTTGAGAACTCTTCTTGGTTCTGTGCCAGTGAGTCATTGACGGTGGCAGATAAAATAAGGATAAAGATCATTAGTATAGTAAGGGTATGATACTTGCCAAATCGCATATGTGGTTCTCCTACTATGGTAATCCAAAAAGCTATCAGCGCAATAAAATAAATGTTCTATTCAGCTATGTATTCAATCCCTCCCTTCATTCTACGACAAACATAAATTGTCATACTTACATAGATAAAGATAAATCTCCGATGTAATACCAAGACTGTTCACAATAAAGTGCTTTGTAGAATGTATGGTGAATGTACTCAGCATACTCCTTACCAACCAATCCAACAAGTCTCTTAAGAGATGTATTTTCATTGCATCGGTTGTGCAAAACGGTGGAGAAAGGTGGGCAAAGCAATAGGAGAATGAGGGAGGCGTTATAAATGCAAGCGCGGTTACAGAGAGCAAGGGGAGGCAATCACCACACCAGCGCGGCTCCAAGCCGCGCCTACGGTAGCCGGATCGCAACGATAATAGTAGCGCGGCTCCAAGCCGCGCCTACACATGACCCATGTGGTCATTTCCTAAAGCTCTAACATGCCCCAGAAGTACAATCCGGCCTGACTACGATTCTGCACGGGAAGTTTCGAGAGCACCGATTTTACGCTGTTTTTCACACAATACACTGATGTACTGAAACGATCTGACATCTGCTCGTTGGATAGTCCATCGCCCAGTAATCGTAATGTTTGTCGTTCGGCAGGTGTGAGCAGTGGGACGTGGTTGGGCAGATAGCGGCAACGTTCTCCTCGAGACACATTCACCAGCACCTCGGGAAAGACATCGAACAACATTTCGTAATCGATCAAACTCTGCACCCCGTATTCCCACAACAGTTCATTGTAGTCAGAGCACTGGTTTGAAGTCACTACAATACACATCTTCGAGGACAAATCCTCATACTCACTTGCCCGTAATGCAAAACCACGTGGTACATCAACCAGCAGAATGATTGGAGTCTCCAAATCGGACCTGACATGTTGTTCTACATGCGTTTCTACGAAAGTAGCAGTTGCGGGGTCACCACAAGATATCGTCAGAGATACTCCATCCTGACGAAATGGGGAATTAATAGTAGCCATACTCTCTCTCAATACTACTTTAACTTACTATGCTAATAAACAAACGTGAAGAGAAGAGAAGAGAAGAGAAGAGAAGAGAACGCAGGCAAGCAAGTCAGACTCACTGTATATTCACCTCTCCTTCACAACTACATTATAGCAAAAAATGGAATTTACACAAGATTCACTCTTAAAAGTAAAAAGAAACCATCCCCCAAATTCGATCTACCTGACCCTATCCTACGTAGAGAGAGATAGTAATCACAAACAACACCGACATCGATGAAAGAAACAGATTCACATGCTACCCACCCACATTGAAACCGAAATCGCCGAACTGGCTACTCGCTATGGCGAACCATTACGAAACGTCGCACAGCTTGGCGGCCAGCCCATCAGTCCGGTGACCAAAACCGACCGTATTGGCGAAGTCTGCATGGTGGTGCGGCGCCCCAACGGAAAACTCATCACCGCCATCAAAACCTTCTACCCACCCAACGGCTTTCGTCTGTTGACAGGCGGCATCGACCACGGAGAAGCTATCGAAGCGGCGCTGTTGCGCGAAACCTTTGAAGAGACCGGCCTCGAAGTCGTGGTCCGCCAGTTTCTCGCCGTTGTTGTGTACCATACCTCCTGGGATGTCGATGCGGATTCTATCGATGACTCCAAGCAACGTTATAGCGCCACCAGAGCGACACCATTCATCACATGTGCTTTTTTACTTGATGAAATGGGCGGTATACTTGCACCACAGGATGAAAAGGAACGACTGGGCGAGTTTCGTGAAATCGCTGTCGACGAGTTACCTGCCATGGCCGCTACGCTCGATCACATTGCCAATGGGCAAAGCGAAGAGATCGACGGGTCGTGGCGCGATTGGGGCGCATTTCGTGCTATTATTCATCGTGTTGTGTATGATGCACTTGTGAAGCACACATTGTAGGAGCACCGATTATGAGCATACCTCGCCTGACCTCACAACATGATCTGTTACGTTATTACCATGACCAGGGACACCTCCAAATACTTGATTGGCGTCGTCTTCCTAACGAGAATGTTTTTGTTGACTACACAGATATCGAAACGATTGGTCAGGCGTTCGATGCTATTGCCATGCTCCCACAAGCACCCACCGCTTGTATCGCAGGCTATGCGTTGGCCATGGTCGCTCGTGCGTGGCAACAACGCCCCTCTGAGCCACGTCGCGCTGCGATCATTCAGGCAGCAGCGCAATTGCGTATGATCGCCCCGCCAGATACGCATCAATTGTTGGAACAGGCACTCACACAGGCAGATACAGCCATCACCCATGGTCAAAACGCCGAGACGGCTATTGTCGAGTTTATCGATGAAAAGATACGACAAAGTGACAAGATTGCAGAACGATGTGGTCGCCGCGCGGCAGAACTGCTCGATGATGGCGATAACATCCTAACCCACGGATTCGGCGGTACAGCCCTGAACTGGATACTACACATTGCCCACAATACCCAGAACAAACAGATAACGCTTTACACCACAGAAGCACAACCATATGGTCATGGAACATATCTAATGTTACCTGTGGCACAAGCTATGGATATCAAAACTGAATTGCTGAAAGATGATGCGGTCGATGAATTTTTATCACAAACGACCATTCACTTCTGCATTCTCGCAGCACAGCAGATTGCACTCGACGGGAGCATCGCTGCCAGTGCAGGTGCATCACAGATCACTGCGTTAGCTCGACAACACAATGTCCCTTGCTATGTACTTGGCTATGGTGGACCTGATCCAGATATGCAAACAAGTACGGTAGAAGAAGATCGACAAGCACTTTTTGATATGATACCAGCCGAACGTATCAGCGCTATCATCACCGACCGTGGCACCTACCGACCAGCGATGATCAGCCGCTATTTGAACGATGGTGATGCGCCATTAGATGTTATTCCGCTGCAGTAGCAGGATTACTTACAACCGATCCTGCAAGGCCACCACTGACGCACCGAGCAAAACAACGAGTTGCGCTAGCGCAAGTACTGCATAGCCAATTGCCCAACGTCGGGTTGGCCAACGCCCTGCGAATCGGATGCATGCTATCAGGTAGCACCCAACCAACACACACGCTAGCAAGAATACCCAGAGATAGGACTCTAATAACCCCAGAAGCGGGAATAGCGCCAGCACCACCAGCCCAATTCCACGCAAACGTAACCCGATACGCAAACCAGGGTCCCCTGGAGCAGCGGTCGCAAATGGGCCAAGCCCCAGGATTGGTGGCAACGACACCACCAGCGTACACACCCCAAAAATCCATGCCACTATCACTACAAATCCTGCATCCATACCGGGCAATCGTGTAAGTTGATCTAGCTGCAACGAGCGGCTCACGGTCATGAGCAGCAGTAGCGCCAGCACAAAACATGGATACCCATTCAGCGCCGCCGCCAAACGCCTCCAACCATTTTGTTGGGCAGACTGGTTTGAGGAACGCACCTCGGTCGCGAGGGTGAGCACCAACGGCCACTCGAACAAGGCTAGCGCCACCAACACATCGACTGGACGTTCCATCGACGGGGCCAAAGGCAACGGCAACAACGCTAAACTAAGCCAGGGCAACACGACCGCACTCATCGATAGAAAGGTATGAAGCGCATAAAATGTCGGAGGATGCGTTAGGTTCGTATGTTTCGCATGAAAAACATGTGCGTTCAATGATGAAGCAATACGCGGTTGGAGATATGCGATCAGCCAGATAACTGCGAATGCAGAAACTCCTCCGGGATAGAACAATAAGCGAGACCAGGCGCGACCCAACAGCACCAGGAGTTCAGTCATCGTCAACGCGTGACTTCCGATCCAGACGGCCAAGGAGCGCTCGTAGCCATGCGACTTCCTCACGTAAGAATGCTGTCATTGCATCAAGTCGCAGAGGACTGCCATCTGTTGTGTGTTGCGGTGTCTCAGCGAGATCAGGAGATTGAGATGTTACAGGAATCGGCTGGAAGCTCTCACGCAAGCGCATAAGCAGATAGACCAATGCCGATAGAATCAGCATAAAGATCGCTGTGGCAATCGTCGGAAATGCAGTGACGGGGGTGCTTCCCGAATCACGAGTCGCCAGACCGATCCAGGGCCAGATATTGACATCGCCATACACCGTCAAGCCAGCCTGCAACTGCTTGATCACGGGATCAATGGCGCCAAGAACAACAAGCGGTGCACCAACCCCCATCACGAGACTGACAACTGCGGGCATGCGCCACTGCGGAACAGGGCATGCAGCCATGTACAATCCCATCGATAGAGCATTCAGCAGAATAACAAGCCACGCGACACCGGCTGCAATGCCCACTCCGCCGGCGACTGTCGCACCGACCAACAGCCACGCAGCAACAAAAGGAGCAGTAAAGGGAATCGCCCCCGAGAGCGCCCATGGCGCAAGCGACCAAAATGTTGCTGGTGTTTCGGATGGTGTTTGAGTAGCCTGCTCAGAGTCCGTATCACTCTGTTGTAGCGATGCCAGCAAAACATAGGTGAGCAACCCATAACAGCCCGCAGCAATACCGGCGTTAGTACTCAGACCAAAACCTGCCAACGCCAACGCCGCGTAACTCAGCGCCACATGGTGTAGTCGTGCTTCTTTGCGTGAATCAGTGAGCGCAGACAGACTCAACCAGAGTGCCGCCGCACTACCCAACAACAACGTCGCAAACGACCAGCCAGTATTCCATGGTCCTAGGCTGTAGAGGCGCACCAGCGGATATAGCCACGCAATACGCCACAAGACAGACAAATACCCATCAGACTGTGGCGACACAAGACGCGATTGCGGCACCACCGCCGCCAGCAGAACAAACCAGAAAATCAAGCTATCCATAGCTGCACCCGCAAATCGGTCATCGTACTGTAGTGGGCCACGTACCATCAACAGACCATATCCCACGCATAAGAAGACCGCTGCCAGCACCATTGGCACTCGCCGCAGCATTTGGGAAAGTAGCGTTGCAACCAGCTGGAATGATAGTGGTTTCAGTTGGACCGACAGCTTGTCATTTGCAAGAGTGAAAAGCGCTAGCAGAACATATGCTCCCACCATGACCGGGAGCAAAGTCGTAATATACCCTGATAGAAGACAGATAAGCGGAAGCCAGATGCGGTATAAGCGTAAAGTAGCAATATTCTGTTTTGTGATAGCAAGCGCAACACCTACCCCTGTCACTAGCATAAAAAATGCACTCAAAGCATCCAGGCGTAGCCATGCAACTGGCTGCCAGGGATCATCACCAACGCTCCAGAGCAACACCAGCACAACGAGTACAAGCAGACTTTGTAAAATGACAAACCAGTATTGAGAAACAGTGCGGATAGCTTTTTTCATGAAGGTATGGCCCTGTTAAACATGGACAATCATCTGCAAAAAACATCTGTCTTCAAGCTGCGCGGATCATACACTGAAGAGTTGTGCCTGTCAAAGGAGCAGCGTTCCTATACTGGATATGCAAGTTGACAGTATTTTAGTACTACAAGAAAACAGGACTATCAGAACGTTGTTCAAACTGCCGCTTGATCAGTATAATATAATATACTGTAGTAAAGAGATCTTTGTGTTGACGATAGTGCATCGCAGACTTCTTTTTACATGGGTGGCGAGAAGAGGTATTATATTCCATTCTGCCAGTGGGAACAACTACATTATGCGTTTTTACAACACCACCGACCCAACACTAAAATTAGATCGACGTAATGCGCCTTTCTCTATTAGCGAATCCCGTCAGGAGAGTGTAGTTACAATGACATCAACAAGCACACAACTCGAAGTTGGTGCCACTCTGATTATTCTTGAGCAGCTCGAGAAAACGCTTGCGAAACTCGACGAGGCGGCTCAAGAATTACTCGCTGGAGACCTTCCCACAGCATCCATCTCTGACATACAGATCGCTGCACGTCGTACTGAGTCGGCCATGCATAAACTCCGTCGTCTTAATCTCACACGTTCACACACAGCAACGGAATTGTCGCAAAGCCTCACGGTCGTGGTGTTAGTGGCTGATATGCTCACAACAGGCAAGTTACCAGGCAGCGATATTCACGAGAAATCGGAACTGCTTTATCGCAACATCCAGCGGGCGCTAAGTTGTCTACACGATATGCGTGTGCAACTTAGCCAGTAATTTCGGCATCAATCAAAGTAACACAACATAACCAAGCGAGTGGAACTGCTACAATGATAGCAGTTCCATTTCGTATGTGGCTTATTCCGTAGTGGCTTTTGATTGCTTGGAAGGATCTGCATTAAACTGGTTCATCGCTGCCGTAAACCCAGCACTCAGACTCATTTCTACTGCATCGGCAACTCTTCCACATAGCTCTGGTATCTGTGCTTCCTCTTCACGTGAAAATCGACCCAACACATAACTCGAAGCATCCCAATTTGGTGGCACCGGGTCAATACCGACACGGATACGCAAAAAATCGCGAGAGCCAAGTAAGGTAGCTACCGAACGCATGCCATTATGCGTACCAGGACCACCACGAGTCCGTAGGCGCAAAGCTCCAAATGGCAGATCAACATCATCATAGATCACTAACAATTCGTTATCAAGCGCAATTTTATACCATTGACGTAGTGCTACCACTGATTGGCCACTACGATTCATGAAGGTTTGTGGTTTTGCCAGTACCACGCGCTGACCGCGTAGATTGCCTTCTGCAACAATGGCACTTCCACGGTGGCTACGAAACGATAATTGATATCGCCGGGCCAGTTCGTCGACACAACGAAAGCCGATATTATGACGAGTTTTCTCGTAATTGTCTCCTGGATTGCCAAGTCCAACAACAAGCAGCACGGGTATGCCTTGCCTTTCCGTTGTTACAATATCTATCTTTCATACAGTAACATCTATTATATCTACACAATAATGCATGTATATACGTACAACGATTTATGTTCGATCCCAATTCCCGTGTCATATGAATCAAAACAGAAAGTTGCTTGAATAACACAACTTTCTGTTTCAGATAAGACTATGTGTTACATGCGCTATATGCGCGATTGTTGACGCCGTATACGTACTGTCCGAACCATAAGCGTTGCACCGAGGAGTGTAAAACCAAGGAACGGAATACCAGCATTTGTCGCAGGTAGTGTTTCACTATCCTCAGTTCCCCCACCTGCTACTTCAGGAACCTCTGTAGGTTCAGGTGAAGTCGCTTCGGTTGGCTCTGCTGTCGTGTCGGTATCTGCCGTTGTCGCATCATCAGCAGTTGGCGTTTCAGTCGGTTCAACCGTTGGCGTCGGTGTCTCAGTACCAACCGTGGCCGTCGTAATTGTTGTGGCCGTGAGTGTTGCTGTACTCGTAATCGCTGCCTGAGCATCGAGTGGTGCAACACCAACAACCAGGACTGTAACCACATTCGAAAATGCTGGTAAATCCAGTCCTTCATGGTTGAGTTCTGCCTGGGCAACTAGACGTGTCCCTATTTCGACATCTGCATCGATACGTGTCTGAATGGCAATTTCCACACCCTCACCAGGGCGAAGCTCATCAAGTTCCAGCGAAACAGTGTTCCCAGACACATCTGGATCAACACCTACATCTGATTGAGCAGCAATGACTTCAAGGTTCGATGGTAGGGTACTCGCGAGATTGACATTGGCCAAGACTCGACCATCTGAAGGCTGCACATTCCGTAATGCAATGACATAATTAACTTCCTGATCAGGGAACGCGCTGCCCCAGTCACTGGCCATGCGGAAGAAAATATCGGGATCAGGTGTCGGCGTTGCTGTTGGTACTTCTGCTGTGGCTGTCGCTTCAGCGGCCTGTGTCGCCGTCGCATCAGCACCTGGCGGAACAGCCGTTGCTACAGGAGCCGTTGCCGCTGGTGGCTGCTGCACTGGTGGTTGTGGTGCCGGTGCAGGCGGTGGTGGTGCCGGTTGTGGCGCCGGTGGTAGCGGCGGTGGTGGTGGAGATGTCGGTGCTGGTGGTGGCGCAGGATCTGATCCACCATCATCATCGTCGTCGTCATCATCGTCATCACGCGGCGGTGGTGGCGGTTCTGGTGGTTCTGGTGGTGTCGTTGGTTCCCCTGGAGGTGTTGTCGGCTGGCCTGGTGGTGTCGTTGGTTCCCCCGGAGGTGTTGTCGGCTGACCTGGTGGTGATGTTGGTGCAGGTGGTGGCTCTACCTGATCGGTAATCTCCACAGAAACCGCATCCGAAGCTGCTGTATTATTAGCATCATCCTGGGCCAGGCCACGATTTGACACACTCGTACCAGGTGTAGCGGTGTCACGTACTCGCACACCGATATTGATCGAGGCAGGTTGGCCACGCTGGACACTTACCTGACAGGAAACAGGATCTCCAACTGTACAGGTTCCATTACTGGCACTGGCACTAAGTACTTCTAATTCAGCAGCAATATCATCCTGAACCTGTACGTTACGTGGTGTCTCACTGTTAGAAAAAACGGAGATAACATAGTTAAATTCTTGTCCACGACCTGCACTGGAAACAGATGCAATCTTTTCAACCGTTAAAGGTGGTTCTCCCACAAAAGGGGTTGATGTGGCAGTTGGCTCACCTGGTGGTTGCGTAGCAGGAGGCTGAGTAGCGCCTGGATCCGGTGTATTGGTCGGTAAGCTTGGATCAGGTGTGTTCGTCGGCAGCCCTGGGTCGGGTGTATTCGTCGGCAACCCTGGGTCCGGTGTATTGGTCGGTACACCTGGATCAGGTGTGTTCGTCGGCAGTCCTGGGTCGGGCGTGTTCGTTGGCAACCCTGGATCAGGTGTATTCGTTGGCACTCCTGGGTCCGGTGTGTTGGTGGCTGCTGGCGGATCTGTGGCAGGTGGTTGTGTTACGTCCGACGGCACTGCAGTTACCCGTTGGCCTAATGGTGCTGCAGGAGCAATTGACGGGTTAACCCATCGATAGACTTCAGCGTAGAGTGGAAATACGATCAACAACAAACTGAGCGCAATGAGTGAAACCTCAAGAGGCGTCCAGGGCTTCGGCTTGCGCCCGGGCAATGGTGAATTTGTGCGACGAAAGCGCCTCATAGAGAACATCCCTCCATCAAATGCAGCTATGTCTTAGGAGATGGCTGCGAACCAACCAGATCTGCTACCACAACCAGCCGTTGTGTGTCCCAGTTGGTACAAGTAATCATCGTCAATACGGGCGAATCGCTTGGATCTAGCACTTCGACTTGTGTTGGCCAGACAGTCGTTGAATGACTCACACGATAGTGGTAACGCCAACCACCGGCATCAAGGTAGATATCATCATCAACACGAAGTTGTCCCAGATCGCGAAATACTGCGCCCCGCATCCCTGCGTGTCCTGCTAAAACCGTGTTACCCTCTTCCTCCGGTAAAGCAGTCCCATTAAGGTATCCGGCTGCATATTCAGCGACTTCCCACACACCATTTACGATAAAAACCTCTTCGATTGACGTATCAAGACCGATTGTTGGAACAACAAGTTTGCTTGGTTGTTGTTCGATAGCTAATGCCTCGCGCGGAACTGCTTCACGTGGTGCAATAAAATCTTCCACCGGCTCAGCAGCTAACATGTCCGATGTCACATACGGTAATGGGGCTGCACGCACACCTTCTTCAACCAGGTCACCAACAGTCGTATGTGTGCCTTCAGATGGAGCAGTAACATGTGTTGTTAGTTCGGTTGAGTGATTGTACTCATACCACCAATCTCGTACTGGACCATCGACAAACCAGATGCTAAAAACGATCAGCGCAGCTAGCACAAACAAACGCTCTGAATGCTTCAGAACACCATCAACCCAGGTACGCCGAAGAAATCCGCGTAAGGCATAATCACGCTGTGCCTTCTCAGATCGTAGCGCGACAGGAGTACGCTGCAAACTACTCGAATTCGGTTGCGAATCGAATAGCATTTCTAACAACTCAGCTGATTCCTGATTTTCAGGTGCGGGGCTAGAACGATGTTTGGCCGTCATGTTGATCTCGCATGTCGTCGTGCTAGCTCTTGCGAGCTATTTTGCGCCGATTATACACTATGCATGGCATCAATGCAATAGTAAATTACAATACAAAGGGATCAATCGGCTTTTTTGGACCCAAGAGTGTAAAGACAAATGTCAATAACTAAAATGCCTTAACCCCAATAGCATCCTGAATACTCGATAGGCCATCGCGCTGTGTAAGGCGTACCAATCCCATTTTGAGTGCTTGTACACATCCTGGCCCCTCATACACGAGACCAGTATAGAGTTGCACCAATGTCGCCCCAGCACAGATATGGCCGTAGGCGTCTTCGGCAGTGGCGACACCACCCACACCAATGATTGGCAAGCGGCCTTCGGTTGATTGATAGAGGTAGGCAATCACTTCACGCGCTCGCGTTACCAGTGGGCGCCCACTCAAGCCACCTGTTTCGTCGCGCCAGCGACCACGTAGGCCTTCCCGTGTCAATGTCGTGTTGCAAGCGATAAAGCCATTTATGCCTACATCAAGCGCCACAGCGATCACATCATCGAGTTGTGCAGTTGTCTCATCAGGCGATACCTTGAGAAAAAGTGGACGTGGCTGTGGGAGACGTTGATTACACCCCATGAGCGCACGTAGCAATGTTTCCAGTGCAGTGCGCTCGTGCAGTTGTCGCAGACCAGGGGTGTTGGGCGATGAGATATTCACTGTCACATAACTGGCCAATGGAGCCAATGCAACAAAGGTCGCCACATAATCTTCGACCGAGCGCTCAAGTGGAGTAGTACGGTTTTTGCCAATGTTGATACCAATAGGAATACGACGTTTGGTGGTGGACAGACGCCGCGCAACCGTCGTCATACCAGTACTGTTAAAGCCCAGTCGATTGATCACCGCCTCGTCTTCCAGCAGACGAAACATACGCGGTCGGTCATTGCCGGGCTGTGGGCGGGGTGTTACCGTTCCCACCTCGACGTGGCCAAAACCCAGTGCCGCCATCGGAGCGATCAGCGTGCCTTGCTTGTCAAAGCCGGCCGCCAGACCAATCGGATTGGAGAAACGCATACCCGCACACGACACGACCAGTTGTGAGTCTTCATAGGCAAACAAAGACTGGAGTACCGTTCTGGCGAATGGCACATCACCAACCAGCCGTAGCAACCCCGTTACGACATCGTGGGCACGTTCGGCATCAAGTTGAAACAGCAGTGGCTTAATCGCGTGATACAGCACGTCTTTACCTTACTCTATTGCATATCTGAAAAGGAACAAAACCATTGGTGATGCCCATCCCGCACTATTGATCTAGTCAACGTCCGTCATTTGTCTGATCCGCTCTCGCAACGCATCAATCACGACCAGATCGTCCTGTTCATCCTGATAGTACCAGTGATCCCAGCCATTGCATGCGGGGAGATTGCCGACCAGCGCACCGATTTTGTGGATCGACCCGCGCAAGCCATCGGAGGTACGGAGTGAGCCATCGGCGAGGACAGTGACAACCTGATCGGGTCGTTTGTCGTAAAACAGTGATTGCCCTGGCAACAGCAGGCCCTGCTCAAGCAGAGCAGCAAAAGCGATACGTGGCAGGGTCCGTTTGGTCTTGAACTGACCATACACCTCGTCATCCGACTGTGGTTGGGGGATGTCTGCCAGCCGTTCCCGCGCAACGTCGATATACTCTTGCTCCCGCTCAATGCCAATGAAATGGCGCCCCAGCTTTTTCGCAACCGCGCCAGTGGTCCCCGTGCCAAAGAACGGGTCGAGCACGACATCACCCGGATTGGAACTGGCCAGAATGACGCGATAGAGCAATGCTTCTGGTTTCTGCGTCGTGTGCGCCTTTTCGCCATTCACCCGCAAACGCTCACCGCCAGTACACAACGGCATCTGCCAATCGCTCCGCATCTGCTTCCCTTCGTTGAGCGTCTTCATCGCGTGGTAGTGAAACGTATAGCGCTTCTGGTCCTGCGATTTCTTGCACCACAAGAGCGTCTCGTGAGCATTGGTAAAGCGAACACCACGAAACTGCGGCATCGGATTGGTCTTGACCCAGACCACATCGTTGAGAAACCAGTAGCCCAGATTCTGCAAGATTGCACCAACCCGATAGATGTTGTGATATGAGCCAATCACCCAGATGGTACCATCGTCTTTGAGGACACGCCGACACGCTGAGAGCCATTCGTGTGTGAATCGATCATAGGCAGCGAAATCCTCAAAACGATCCCACGCATCATCAACAGCATCAACTTTGGTCATATTCGGACGCCACAGATCCGCACTCAATTGCAGATTGTATGGAGGGTCGGCAAAGATGAGATCGACACTTTTCTCTGGCAGTGCAGACAGTCGTTCGCGACAATCACCCTGATAGATGCAATCCAGCTCCATCGCATTATCCTACTTCTATGTCTCGCAGATCCAAAATCGGCCCATCGGCACACACCATCCGCACGCCCTGGCGCGTCTCAGTAGCGCACACACTACAGGCTCCTACGCCACACACGAGCGGCGCGTCAACGATCACGCTGGCGAAACCACGATCCCAGCGCAACCGGGTGTTGCGAATCAACTGCGCCACCAGTTGCAACTGATCGGGCGGCGCAGCCACACAGACCTGATCGGCCCATGCGATGAGCGGTGCACGTAACTCGGACAACAGAGGCTCGCGTTGCTTACGCTGTTTGCGATTTGCTTTTTTAGAAAGAGCCTGATCCTGTGGAGAAGGCTTTTCTGCCACAAGCAGCTCGGTCACATTCCCCACCACATGCTGATACTCAACGTCCATTGGTAACAAAAAGGCTGGAGGCAACGCATCGGCATCTGGCATACCAAGCAACAATGTCACGGCAGACCCCTGCGCCACCGCCTGATGCGCTAGCAGAATTAGGGGGGCATACCGCTCACCCTGGCCAATCAGCAACACACTGCGCGTCTGCTGGCTCAGAGTTAATGGGCGACCACACAGACCAACAACATCCAAGGTGTCGCCAGCTTTCCCACGGGCCAGCCACGCCAGCCCACGTTCACTGGATGTATACAATAACCCTATTTGACCGACCGCCTGTTCAACAGCGGCCACAAACAACGGTCGGCGCAACAGCGGATCGTAGCTGCCCTGCTCAGCGCAACGCACCAGCACATAGTGGCCAGGGCGCACATGACGCGCTAGGTCTGGTGCGTGGAGGGTAAGCCAGTACAACTGTGACGTGACCTGACGTTGGTCAGCAATGGTTATATAGTGTTGATGGGCCACGAAATACGTGTTCGCACTATTGGTGGTTCTTCATGTCCGATTGTCACGATTAGAAAAGCGCACTTGCCAGTTTACGCTGGTAATCAACCACAACTTCGTCTTCATTACCCAGCATCGCGAATATGCCGAGCATCGCTTTGCGCGCACCATCATCGTGCAGTGAGCGGTCGCGCATGACGATGGCCAGCAACTGATCAAGCGCCTCAGTGTACTGTTCATCTCGTGTGTGGTGTATCGCAAGCTGGTAGCGTGCTTCGAGATCACGTGCATCACTGGCGATGCGTTCTTTGAGTGTGGCTGCACCAACAGTACCTGCCTGCCCAAAGAAATCGGCCAGACCCAGCAGACCCTGAGCACGACTGTGGAAAGGCGACCCAATGGGAACCTCTTGCAGCAGTATCACCCCTTCTTGCTCACCACGCATGAACAGCAGACGACCCAATCCAAATAGTGCCGTTGGGTTCTCGGGATCGCTGCCCAGCCCCACCCGATACCGCGCAATCGCCTCCTCGGGATCAGTATCTTCGAGTGCAGCAGCAGCCTCGATCACACCATCGGTCTTGGTCGGGATAAATCGTTTGAGCCAGGCACGGATTTGCCCTTCCGGCAATGCACCAGTAAACTCATCAACAATCTTGCCGTCTTTCAATGCTTTGACTGCCGGAATACCCTGAACGCGAAATGCCATGGCCAATTGCTGATTCTGGTCAACATTGACTTTGGCCAACACGAACTCGCCCTGCGCCTCTTCGGCCAGTCGTTCCAGTGTTGGTCCCAGCGCACGGCATGGGCCACACCAGGGTGCCCAGAAATCGACAACGACCGGCACTTCTCGTGAGCGAGCCACAACCTCGCGCTCAAAATTGCTCTGGTCAACCTCGATAATAGGTGAATTTGCCCCTTGCTCTGGCTGTGTGTACGTGGTCATAATGCTGTAGGCTCCACTTCACTTAAACACGAATACCATCATGATACATGTGCGACACATAAAGATTGCTTGGTTCACAAGACTCTCACTGCAAGTGTAGCAGAAAACACCTGGAAGTGCCAAAAGCAGAGATCAACGCAACAGAGCTATACTTTTTTCCGTCCAATCTAGTACAATGTCCGTATACATGAGTAACAAAATTATTATTTGTCGACTTTCGCAACGTTCTGGATAAAACAACAGTGTGTCAAATGCATGTTCTATTTGATGTTGTGGATGAATACATACGTTCCGCCGATAACGGGGCGATGGAGTAAAAGCATATGAGTTGGTCTTTTCGGATTGGACAAGTTGCAGGTATTGATATTAAAGTACACCTTACTTTTTTCTTGATTTTACTGTTTGGCGCATTTCAATTTGGTGTGGCTCAAGCTGGCGCAGCGTTTAGTGTATCGGGAGCGCTCTTCGGAATGCTGGTGATAACACTTCTGTTTGTGTGTGTGGTGCTGCACGAACTTGGGCACAGCATTGTCGCACAGCGCTTTGGCATACCGGTGCGTGAGATCCTCCTACTTCCACTTGGCGGTGTTGCACTCCTGACCCGTGCTCCATCAAAACCCATGCAAGAACTGCTGATCGCTCTCGCCGGGCCGCTGGTCAATGTCGTTATCGCCGCCATTCTCTTTGTGATATTAGGATTCAAAGTAGCCCTGCTTGGGTTTGACTCACTGGCAACGAGTTTACAGTTGCAGCCAGACCTCGGCTCATTGCTCATCTGGCTGCTGTATGCCAACGTTATGCTGGTCGCCTTTAACATGATTCCGGCATTTCCGCTTGATGGTGGGCGTGTGCTGCGTGCTGTGCTGGAGATGTTTATGACCCATCGCCGCGCCACACAGATCGCCTCGCGCACCGGCCAGGGTTTTGCCGTACTGATGGCCATCTTTGCCATCTTTGTCGGTAATATTCTGCTCATTCTTGTGGCCGCTTTTATCTTCTTTGGTGCCGGGCAGGAAAATTCGCACACGCAGGCACGCACAGTGCTCACCACGCTACGTATCGATGATGCCTACAATAAACATGCCCTGACATTGACCATCGGAGATCGGGTGAGCAAGGTCGTGGACTACATTCTGACCAGCTACCAGCCAGACTTTGCGGTGATGCAGGGCCACCAGCTTATTGGTATTGTCACGCGCAACGATGTGCTGCGAGCGCTATCCACCAACACACAGGATCTGTATGTCACCAGCATTATGCGACGCGATATTGTACAGGTCAATTGCGGTGATACCCTTGATGAGGTACGACAGAAGATGGCCGAGAGTAATGTGCGGGTCGTGGCTGTGTACGACGGGGAACAGTATCTTGGGCTGGTCAGTGCAGAGGATATCTCTGAAGCATTTGCCGTCATCTCGTTTATGCAGCAACAGAATAAGGCGCGTCAAACTGAGCAAGCACAAACGAATACTGGCTTATAAACAACAACCGACTGCGCTACGCCGGATTAGCCACTCTTCAGTCGACGGGCCAGGCCGGTGTAGCGCTGTTTCACCTGATCGTTCTGCACAGCCAGAGCAACAGCCTTGCGATTCCCCACCAGTACCACCAGATGTTTGGCCCGTGTAACTCCGGTGTAGAGCAGGTTGCGCTGGAGCAGCATATAGTGCTGGGTGAGTAGCGGTATGACCACGCAGGGGTATTCTGCGCCCTGTGCCTTGTGGATCGAGATAGCGTAGGCGAGTGTCAGTTCATCCAGTAAACGAAAGTCGTAGGCCACTTCACGCGTGTTGTCGTAGTTGACTCTGAGCAGTTGCTCCTGTGGATCGATAGCCACTACCTCGCCAATATCACCGTTATACACATCCAGATCATAGTTGTTGCGTAACTGGAGCACGCGATCACCAACACGAAAAGTGGTCGAGCCAAAGCGGCGCTCCATCCGACTATCGGTGGGAGGATTGAGTTCTTCCTGAAGTAGCGCATTCAAACTGGCAACGCCCGCAGGGCCCCGATGCGTGGGCGTGAGCACCTGAATATCGCGACGTGGATCAAAATCAAAGCGACGTGGAATACGCTGGTTGACCAGTTCAACAGTCAACTCGGCACATTGCTCTGCATCAGGGGCAGAGAAGAAGAAGAAATCACTCAGATCACGCGTTTGTGGCTGTTCGCCATTGTTGATGCGATGGGCATTTGCGATAATACCACTGTCGGCAGCCTGGCGAAAAATAACATCGAGATGAATACTTGGCACGGCCATACTGTCCAGAATGTCGCGCAAGACTCGACCAGGGCCAACGCTCGGCAGTTGATCGGAATCGCCAACTAACAAGACGTGGGCATGCTGGGGGATGGCCTTGAGAAGGTGATTGGCCAGCAAAATGTCGAGCATACTTACTTCGTCGATGACCACGATGGTGGTATCAAGGGGGTTCTCGGCATTGCGTTTGAAGTGATCACCACTGCGCGGTGAGTACTCCAACAAACGATGGATCGTCATCGCCTCTGCGCCGGTCGCCTCGCTCAGTCGCTTCGCCGCCCTTCCCGTCGGCGAAGCCAGCAAGTAACGATAGCCCTGCTGCTCCAGTGCAAGAATGATTGTGCGGAGAGTCGTGGTTTTCCCCGTTCCTGGTCCGCCAGTCAGTACACTCACCTTGTTCGTCAACGCCATCTGCACCGCGTCACGCTGCTGTTGCGTCAGATCGATACCACGCCGATCTGCCAGAAAGGTGAACACACGAGGCCAGTTTGCGTCGCGATAGAAGGGGGCAATGACTGAAGGGGTTTGCAGCAACTCCTGAATACGGTGTGCCACACTGCGTTCGGCACGTACAGCGAAAAGCGGATACACCAGGCGATCACTATCCCAGTGCTCCACATGCACTTCGCGTGTGATTGTAATCGCTTCCAGAATGGCCTCTGCAACCGTCGTCTCGACTTCGAGAAGCTTTGCACCACGGTTCACCAACTCATCCCATGGGAGAAAGCAGTGGCCATCCTCAGTTGCCTGACTGAGCGCGTAGCGTAGACCGGCCCCGATGCGCTGCGGCGAATCAAGAGGCATACCCATCGTCTGAGCAATCTGGTCGGCAGTCAGGAAGCCTACGCCATAGACATCATCGGCCAGACGATATGGCGTCGTCTTGATAATGCTCATTGATTGCTCGCCATATTGCTTGTAGATACGGATGGCCAGACCAGGAGTCATCTCCATCTCTTGCAGAAATAGCATGATCGTCTTGATCTGTTGCTGCTCATGCCAGGCGTGCTGGATCTCTCTGGCGCGTTTGGAACCAAGCCCCGGAACCTCACGCAGCCGCTGTGGTTCGTGCTCGATAACGTGGAGGGTGTAGGCGCCAAAGGTCTCGGAAATGCGCTTGGCCGTAGCAGGGCCAACACCCTTGATCAAACCAGACCCAAGGTACCGCCGAATCCCTTCGATGGTGGCCGGCAACACCGTGCGATACCGTTCAATGGTAAACTGCCGACCATGATCGGGATGCTCCTCCCACTGTCCTTCCAACTCGAGCAATTCTCCAACCTGAACTCCCAACAACTTTCCGACCACAGTTACCACATATTCTTTATTACGTGGTTTGACACGAGCAACGGTGTACCCATCTTCCGCGCTGTGAAAGGTGATACGCTCAAGTGTTGCTTCAAGTGTGGCCATAATACGACATCAAATGGTGCTGGTACAAGGTATTTTGCAGTATAGCATTGCCCGAAAGCAGGCGCAATAAATCATCTCGTCTTTGTGCGTTTGCGTAGCGCACGCAGGCACGACTCGCACAGAAGCGCACGGTTATCGAGCGCCCACACGGAACCATCGCGCTGGGTTGGTTGGATATAATGCACAGCGACAGCTACCCCTCCAACGCGACACCCCTCACAGCGCCCCTGGGCACGCCGCCAGACACGCCAGTCAAGCCGCAGATGTATATCGGTGTCCAGTGCAAGATGCAACAGAATCCCCTGAGCTATTGGTCGGAAGGGTGGCCAGATGCTGCTCATCAACCATACCAGTGGGAGCGTTAGCCAAGGGCGATGAATGAGGGAACGCAATGGTCCATAACGAGGGCGGGTTTCGCCTGTACGTGGAGGGAAGGCGCGTCGCTGATTGTAACGTAATGCCTCAACCGGATTCCACTCACCACTACGTAGGGCATAGAGTACATAATGATCGATATCAACCAGCACACCGGCTAGCGCCAGCAATGCTGCTTTGTGCGGTGCACGCGGATAGAGTGCAATACCTGTTACAACCGAAGTCCAGAGATGGGTGCCGAGACGCATATGTTTCAAGCCTTTGCAAAGCTATTGTTACTACTTTATACACACTGTGGATATTTTGTGGATAAAATCACAAGAATGCAGATCATAGCTCATTATGGAGCATAGACCGTGTCAAATAAAAACGTTCGATAGGATAGAAACCTAATCGTTTGTATGTTGCTAATGCAGCTTCGTTCTCTTCTAGCACCATCAGAAAAACCCGTGGTGTGAGTTTGAAAGCAGCTTTGGTCAACGCAATCGTGCACGCTGAGGCATACCCACGCCGTCGATAGTCGGGATGTGTCGCGATATGGCCGATCTCAGCGACATCAGTTGTGGCAAAATGCGTTGCTGCCATCGCAACTAACTGATCATCAACAAAGCAACCAAATGCCGGGCCAAGTTCAAGCATACTGGCATCCCACACGGTCAGTCCGGCCACTTCGACCAATGCCGCTATCTGGGGTATGTGTTCGGTGGTCAGGCGCTGCACTGGTGGGCCTTCATGTGCACGGAGAGTCTCTGGCTCCACCACCATCTGATATTCAATCGGTTCTTCCAGAATGTTGGCAAAATGTGCCAGTTGATTCCGTCGCCTGACTGGTAAAAGCGCATAAATCGGCTCTTTAGCGAGATGTGGGTTACGATGAAACATTGTCCGCAGTAATTCCTGTACAACAGTATCATCCTTCGCAACAAATGTCATATTTGGAATAGGGATGTCACGGTATGTTGAGATAACACCAACCACCTCGCCATAGGTCTCAGCCACCAAAACGTCGCTACGTGAACGGAGTTGTGTCGCATTGGAGAGCGGCAATGCATTGCGGTAGGGCGACCTGCGAAGGTAATTTATCGCCGAAGCTTGGTTTTCAGAGTCGAGTGGTGTTATCAACATCACACATTCCTCTCAAGGTACATTATGACACAAATTGTTCGTCGGGTTGGGTTTCCCCAAATGGCCCTAACTCGTCGTAGCGCTCCCAGAACGACAGCTTCACATCGGCAAGACGACGAGTACTATCGGAAAGCAAAAGCTGTCGCGCAACGCCTGGCGGAATGATCGCCTGATCGACACAGCCTTCACGAAAGAGCTTCATCACGTCAGCATATGCCTGCTCTGCCCCAAGATTCCCAAGGGTAGAAACCATATAGCCAGTAAAGGTTTTGTTGTCACTGGTTGACAAGCGCTCGTGGATCTTCGTGATCACACCGCTCCGACTGTCTGGCACAATCACAGTAGTGTAGGCCAGCGCAATCAAGACAATACCGCGGCCAGTCAGTTCATATTCTTCGTTGTCGACAATGGCCCATAGCTGATCAACGACTTCGTCACCCATTCGGGCCATAATCTGCGGCAGTTCGTGCGTCCAGAGCTGAACAACTTCCTTCTCGGGATCATCAATGTCAATGGGCAATACCTGCAGCAACTGCTCAACCATGGCTGGCTGTGGCATTTCACCAAGCAAGCGGAGCGCATGCAACGGGGCATAACACGCTGGTTCTTGCTGATGCAGTAGTTCAACATCAATCGCTAACGCTAACAGTGGATCATATACCGTGCTTCCGGCGTTGAGGATGTTCGTTACCAATTTCTTATCAGGAAGCCGCTCGGCCTGACGTAATCGTTGAATATACGAACCTCCAGCAAGGTCAACCGTCATAATCATTCTCCTGGAGACCACTAAACATTTTGCATCTCCCAGTAGCTATCGCGCTCGTTCGGGCCAGATCCCATTGGTAAGAAACTCCGCCAGTGGGCGAAACGTCCGTCGATGGTGGTGCGACGGGCCATATGTTTGCAACGCCTGATAGTGGGCCGCGGTGCCATACCCTTTGTGCTGGGCAAAACCATAGTCTGGGCAATCTCTTCGCAGTGCCATCATCAAGCGATCACGGGTTACCTTTGCAATAATCGAAGCAGCCGCAATCGATAAACATCTAGCATCACCACGAACAAACGAACGTTGCGGACATGGCCAGTTCTTTAGTGTAACAGCATCGATCAATAGTGCATCAGGGAGTTGGGGAAGCTTGAGTAGTGCAATCTGCATCGCCAGGTGGGTCGCAACCAGAATACCATGCGTATCGATGACATGGGCGGGAACCACGCCAACACCCCAACCAACGGCAAGCTGCGTAATATCGTCGTAGAGCTTTTCACGTCGCAACTCATTCAACTGCTTCGAGTCGTTCACTCCCGAGAGCAGATGTGGTTTGTGCAATACCATCAACGGAAGAACCACCGCTGCCGCCACCACCGGACCAGCCCAACAGCCACGACCCGCTTCATCCAGGCCAGCTATCAGATGATACCCATCTTTGTACAAACTAAGCTCTTCCGTAACATCGGGTGGCATGGGTTACTTCTCCAAAAATCAGATACACGTGACCACCAGGCGCCGCGAGCCATTGGTCACGTGGATGAAAACCTGCTTGTCGCATGCGTTCCAATAATTGTGCCAGGAACACATCTACAATCGACGAAGCGGTATCTACACGTGCTTCCTGAGGTGAGTCGAGCTTTCTTGTCTGAGACAAGTCGCGTGGTGAACGCTGGAGGGTAATACGATAAGCAATATCAATCAAGCGGTAATACAATCCATCACCTGTTAACCGAGCGCCCAACAACACGATCAATCGACCATCGGCACTCAAGACTCGGCGGACTTCAGCCAGTGTTTGTGGCGACACAATGTATTCACTGGGGAACGTGGCCACCACGGTGTTAAACGATGCAGCAGGGAAGGGTAATTGCGCGGCATCACCGCGAACCAGGGATGGCGTTGAGCCAGTGCGCTCCACCTTACGTTGGGTGTGTGCCAGCATCTGCCGCGATAGATCAAAGCCAACCGATGCTTGTGGTGTAGACGAAGTAGCAAGTGCACGTTGCAAATTGCCTGTACCACATCCGACTTCGAGCACCCTTCCACGAAGATAGGGCTGTGTCGATACGGTCCAATCGTGCCAGAAACCTGCCGAGACCAGTGCAGCAACAATGTCATATGTCCACGAAAATTCACGGTAAAAACGCGTAAAAGCCCAGCGAACCGTTTGCACGTAAAGCTGGGCGGGTAGTGACAGATGAGGGGATTCAACCCGGTTGTGCTGATCACTCATGCACGCAAAACACAGAACTAATTGTCACGTCGTTCTTTGATGCGGGCAGCTTTGCCGGTACGACCTCGTAGGTAGTAGAGCTTCGCACGGCGCACTTTACCACGACGAATGACGCGAATGCTCTCGACACGTGGGGAGTGGAGCAAAAACGTTCGCTCAACACCGATCCCATGTGATGCAATACGACGAATGGTGAAATTCGCATTTAGGCCCGTGCTGCGGCGACGAATGCATACACCCTCAAACTGCTGCACACGCTCACGAGAACCTTCGACAACACGTACACCGACACGTACAGTATCCCCAGCCTGAAATGGGGTGATATCTTCTTTAAATTGACGGCTTTCTATTTCGTGTAACAATTGCTGCGACATAACCGATCATCCCCTTTTACACAAAAGAAGGGGGCGACAACAAAGGATTTCCCTTGATCAACCCCTGAAATAACAAATAGCATAATCTCGGGAATTATAGCATAATGGCACTGGATAGGCAAATACGGGTTAGGGATTAACAAGAGGATAGAGGCTGGAGATTGGAGGCTAGTTGTGCTGTCCATTCACCCCAGCCCGTGGCCTGAAGCTTGTCGAGGGCCACCCGGCCACAAACCCAAGCTCCCGACGCCCCAACGCTCCTTCGCTCCAGCGCTCGACTGCGTCCATCCCTCACTGTTGCCTGAGCTTGTCGAAGGCAAATCGACCCGTCACCCAACACACTCACCGCTCTTCAGTTGTAAATCCTTAACTGCCATACGTAAACTACGCATTGACAAACATTACCAACCTGTTATATACTCGCCGTAGTCTATGCTTTAGAGACAAGAGAGTTACTTTCTCGAACTAACTTTATAGCTATCTATCCATACTTGCCTACTGTGTGGACCGGTGCACACGTTGCGTCGGCTAAGAGCGTGTATTGGGTGTTGACGGCCGCACACCCGGTACCTCTGCGCCTGCTTTGTCGTGCACCCTGTGGTTGACGTTGTTGATGTTAAGAGGGAAAAACTTATGCGTACTCAGGTGCTAGTCCGTTCACTTCACCTTGTGCTCGTGCTGGTCTTTCTGTTGAGTTGGATACCAACTGCCCCCCTTCAGGCTGCTCCGTCTACAATTTCACCAGAACCTATTGCGGCCCAGTCCGAAGAACCACCACTCCCAGAACCATTAGCTGTGACACCCATCGAACCACGTGCTTTACCAAATCTTTTGCTGGATGTTGATGTGTCGCCCAACCCACTACCAATTGGTGGGACGGCCACTTTTGTGGTGACGGTCTCGAATCAATCAGAACACCCCGCAGAGGATGTTGTACTGACGGTGCCGGTGCCACCGGCGACACGTGCGCTTAAGCATTCGGCACTTCACGCTGATGAATGGCGCTGGGAGTTGGGTCGCCTCGATCCGCAGGCCAGTACCGAGGTCACCGCCAAACTGTTGCTGACCAAAGTACCCACTGGTGATGCCTTACTCCTCCGACCAGAAGCCAACGCCCACAATCTTGATCTGCCTGTGGCTGCCGTTGGTGGTGCAGTGACAGTTACCGAGGACCGTGCTCCGGTACAGGTTGCTGTGGAGGCACAGCGCAGTGCCACGCTGCTGAGCGAAGACAAGCGTGTGGAGGTGGTGCTGCCTGAGCAGGCCAGCAATCAACCTCTCACGTTGGATCTGGCGCCATTGGAGGTTAACTCCGCGAGTCGTGCCACAACGAACGCGGTAGTTGACGAGCATGGCTTCGAGCCGTTTGTGTTGAAAGCAATCAACGAAGCTGGTCGACAGGTCGAGTCATTCGATAAAGATATGACTATCAATGTGTCCTACACGCCCGAACAACTGGCTGCTTTGGGTATAAGCGAAGGCGACCTGACGCTGTTCCGCTACGACGAGGCGGCACAAACCTGGCTGCCGCTCACCACCGAGGTTGACCG
>JBCDFA010000061.1:0-26538 GCA_039178835.1 Chloroflexota bacterium | reverse complement strand
AGGTAGGCCGCCAGGTGCTGCACGCGGGTCGCCAGTGCGGCATAACTGATGGCTTCTGCCCCACAGACCACAGCCACCCGTTCGGGCGTCTGTGCAACTTGTGCGGTAAATACAGTGCTAATATCCATGGACGGTAACGAATAGCTCTTGGGTTGATGAAACTTGGTCAGCATTTGTTTGTCCGACTCTGTCAACATTGGGATATCCCATAACCGACAAGATGAATCGGCAACAATGCTATACAAAATAGCTTGGTACTGGTGCTCTAATCTTATTATCGTTTCAACATCAAACAAAGCACTGTCGTAATCAAACCAACCTGTCAAGATGCCATCACGTTCCATAAAATCTAAGGTCAAGTCACATTGGGTTGTACCAGTCTCAATCGGAATAGGCTGCATTGTAAGACGGGGAGTTTCGAGTGGGGCATCTGGTAAGTTTTGAAAAATGAACATGACCTGATAGAGTGGATTACGGCTCATGTCACGCTCGTTTTGCATCTCCATCACCAAGCGCTCAAATGGTATGTCTTGATGGGCGAAAGCCCCAAGAGTAGTACTACGAACCCGCTGCAAAAGATCACGAAAGGTTGGATTGCCATGCATATTGGTATTCAATACTAAAGAATTAACCAAAAAGCCAATCATTCCCTCCAATTCAGGTTTAGTGCGATTCGCAATGGGTGTAGCAACTACTACTTGCTCAGAGTTGGTATAGCGATACAATAACACTTTAAAAGCGGCAAGCATGGTCATAAAAAGAGATACCCCCTCCTCACGACTCAACGCCTTCAACGACTCAGTAAGTTCCTGATCAAGTTTGGTATAGTATTTGGCACCCCAAAATGACTGTACCGGAGGACGAGGTCTATCGGGTGGTAGCTCTAAAAATTTCGGAGCATCTGCCAAATGCCTTCGCCAATAATCCAACTGGACCTCAAGTATTTCTCCTTGCATCCAGCGTCGCTGCCAGTGTGCAAAATCAGCATACTGAATCGGTAATGCGGCTAGTGATGAAGGATGTTCAGCTAAAAAGGCTTGATAGATTACCAACAGTTCACGAATAAATACTCGTATTGACCACACATCACTGATAATTTGATGAATAATCAATAGAACTACATGCTGATCCTCTGCTGTCCGTAATAACAAGAGACGCAGCAATGGGCCTTGCTCTAGATTAAATGGCTTCTGAACTTCTTGTGTGGCTCGGTGCTGTACTGTATGCTCACGGTCTTGCTCAGATAACATACTGAGATCATCACACTCAAGTGTAATTGTTAAATGTGGAAGTATGTTCTGAATCGGTTGTCCATCTATTTCGATGAAGGTTGTGCGAAGGCTTTCATGTCGTCGAATTACTTCGTTGACACTTTGCTCCAACATGGCTATATCAATATGCCCAATCAGGCGAACACCTGCAGGAACGTTATAGGCTACATTAGCTGGATCAAGCTTGCACAGGAACCAGAGGCGTTGTTGAACAAATGATAGTGGTACTGATTCATTCTGTGGTCGGAGCGGTATCGTGTGTTGGTTAGCTGATTGTTGTTTTTTCTTTTCTTCTAAAAGGATTTTGAGTAGCTCTTGTTTTTTTTTCGAAAGCTCGCTGAGTCGTCGATCAGTTGCTGTCATGGTGACTCCTCAAATACCACTATCCTAATTGCTAAAAGAAGTCTGTGCGGTTTAATATGCCTTCAGATTATTGTTATGAATGATTTTAATAATCTCGTTTACTGTGCATTCATACGACGAAGAAGTTCTTGTTCAACCTCCTCTTCTGATAAACCCTCAAGCAGATCTAAAAGCTCAGATACATCTTGCTTTTCGACCTCTGAAGTCATTTGCTCAATAGACTGACCAAGCTCTGCTATGGTTGGCGCTTCAAACACAGTACGCATTGGTAGTTTGGTTTCAATCGTTGTATTGAGACGTGTGACAAATCGAGTTGCCAATAGCGAGTCTCCGCCTAAATCAAGAAAATTATCATGTATTCCGATCTGTGACACACCCAATAACTCTTCCCAAATCTCTACAATTTGTCGTTCTATATCCGTCCGAGGGGCTTGATAGACGCTACGTAAACTCGGTCGCGCATAACCTGTATTCGTGTCATCAGGTATTGTTTCAATAGTACTTGGCAGGGCTACACTGTTCCAGTTATCTGGTAAATAGTCTGCTGATACAATGATAGTTGAACCCTGATCTAGTGCAAACAATGCTTGCATGGTGGTTGACTTCAGCTCGATATTGCTTTCCCAGTACACACGAAGCCAAGGCGAGATTGAGTTTGCACTTACATCTGTTAGCACCAGATCGGTTATATTACCGATAACAGCCTCAGATAATCCATGGACACGACCTGTAAGCATATGAAGAGGTAAGACCGTTAAGGCAATATCTAATTGATATTGTTGCAGTGCCGCAGCAAGATGTGCCATGACCTGCTTGTGTTTATGAGCCTGTGCAAGACACTGCAATAGATCGCTTTTGTGAATGCTCTGTTGAGTCTCTTGATCTGGCATTATCAGATAAATCACACCTTGAATGTTAGTATTGAAATTTTCAGATATCTGAACTAACAACTCTTGTATCTGTTGTTGATCTAGTTCTTCCTGCACAATAACCGAAAATTCAATACCACTTTCCTCTAACATCTGTGTATAAGAGACACCTGAGCCCTCTTGTGAGCCATTTTCGTTTGATACCAAGGGGGCTGGTTCAACAAAAATAAGCTGTGCTGCGACTGTTTGTGCAAGGTATCGAGCAAATAGAATACCAGTCTCGTTCAATCCATTGAATAACAAATAAGCACCTGCTGTACGAAGCCGCGAAGGTAATGTACTAGTGGTGGAATGCGCTGCTTCAATAACCGGAACCCAACAATGATTGCCACGATACGCAACAATCTGATTGAGAGTCGGAGCGCACAACTCCGCAGCAAGCTGTTCAACCGATCGTTTCCAATGGGTGGATGTGTACATAATATCACGGTTATAGCAGACAATTTGTGGATACTCGTGTGGTAGTACTCGACACAATCCAAGTAATGCCCCCTGAGATGGAGCGAGAGTTTCGGTACCTGTTACCTCATGAAGTTGATTGGACACAACCCAAAGATGGACCGTTTCTGTGATCTGGTACTGATCAATAGCACGAACGAACAACTGTAGACCAAGACACATGAGATGTACAGACTCGTCACTTAGATTACTGTCGTACTCAGAGTTGTCTGATGCAATGCCCCAGCAGTAGATAATATTTTTGGGCAAAGAGCCTTCGAGATAGAGTGCCTCAAGAACAGCACGGTAGTTATCATATTCACGAGGATTAATCGTATAGGCACCCTGACTATCTGCTGCAAAATCTGTTCCTGCGTTAATGATTGTTACCATCTGATTAGATTGATGTAGATGTTCAGTAAGCATGTCACTTATACCCATCTGATCGGCAAATACCAACCAACTGTCTTGATCAGGTCGTGGTTGATGAGGTATGACAGGAGCACGTTTCCAAGATGGAATGTAGATCTGATGCGCATTGTTCCGACGGGTGCCAATGATTGTTTGGCTTCCACGTTGATCGTAGGCATGAGGTTGTGCATCAATCCAGTACCGTTGACGTTCGAATGGATGAGTCGGCAACGGTATTCGTTGTCGCCTCTCATTTGTATAAAAGTTTTTCCAGTTTATAGGGACACCTGTAAGCCAAAGCTTGCCAAGTGTGCTAAGCAAGACCTCTGCATCATCCTGTCGTTCATACGCATGTCGCAGAGTTGTAAGGACTATTGTTTCCTCTTGACTGCTATCATCTTGCTGCATAATCATGCTCCCCAGTGTTTGACCAGGGCCAGCTTCTAAAAATACACGATGGGGATCTGCTGTCAACTCTCGAATACTGTCTGCAAAACGAACTGGCTGGCACATGTGCTGTGCCCAGAATGTCGGACTGGTTGACTGTTCAGTAGTTACCCACGTCCCGGTTACATTGGAGATGTAAGGGATCGTAGGTGGTCTAAGAGTAATGCTTTGGAGTAATTCCTCAAATGGCTCAGCGGTAGGTTGCATAAGAGTTGTGTGGAAGGCATGGCTCGCCTGTAGCCGTCGACATGCAATATGTTGGCTGAGTAGATGCCTCTCTAATGAAGCGATAGCCTCAGGTGTTCCTCCCAATACTGATTGATTTGGCCCATTGATGGCGGCAATTTCCACTCCATCATGTAATAATGGGGCTATCTCATCAACCATCAATGGAACAGCCAGCATCGCACCTACTGGGAGGTTGTCGATCATTTGAGCCCGTTGAGCAACCAGCATTAAGGCATCTTCCAGTGTAAAGACCTCAGCCAGACAAGCCGCAACATATTCGCCAATACTGTAACCAATGTAAGCCTGCGGTTGTACCCCCCAAGAGAGGAGGAGTTGTGCAAGGGCATATTCAATTACAAAAAGGGTTGGATGGGCAACATGAGTTTGGTTCAAATAGTCCGTTTGCTCATCTGTTAGCTGTGTACCTCTCTGAAGCATTGCACGCAGATCAATCTTGTTTTCTTCTGGCACAGCCATTTCTTGACTGAGATTGTCTGGATAGAGAATAGTACGAAGATCAAAACCAAGTAGAGGCTGTAAGATATCAGCACACTGGTCAACAGTCTGTTGAAAAGCTGGCTCGTTTTGATACAATCCATAAGCCATTCCGAGATATTGCCCCCCCAGTCCAGGAAACATTACTATGACTGGACGATCTTCTCCGTCATACATAAAGGATGTAACCTGCTTAGGATCATTGGTTTCTAATGCTGTACTAGCATCATCAGCGCTGACACATGTCAGTGCTAGACGATGGCTAAACACTTCTCGTCCAACTTGGAGCGTATAGGCCACATCCGCCAGTGGTTGTTCAGGATTCCGACGCAAGTGGGCTGCAAGATTATTCGCTGCTGTTTGGAGTGCCGCAGATGTTTTTGCTGATAACAACAGTAATTGGTGTGATCGTGTGGAAACAGATGTTGGTATTGATGGTGGCTCTTCCAAAATTGCGTGAGCATTTGTTCCACCTAAACCTAGTGAATTAACACCCGCACGACGTGGTGCTCCGTTTGCTTCCCATGGTCTGAGAATAGTGTTGACAAAGAATGGACTATGATCAAAATCGATGGCTGGATTCGGCTCCTCGAAATGCAAACTGGGCGGTATGACGCCATGCTTAAGGGCCAAAGCTGCCTTAATTAATCCCGTCACACCCGAAGCCCGATCCAGGTGGCCAACATTTGTTTTGACCGAGCCAAGTGCACAAAATCCCTGTTCCTCACTATGTCTGCGGAAGGCTTTGGTTAACGCAGCAACCTCAATAGGATCTCCTAGAACCGTACCGCTTCCATGGGTTTCGACATAACGAATACTATCAACCGGCACTTGAGCAATGTCTAGTGCTGCCGCAATGACTTCAGTTTGTCCCTCAACACTTGTAGCTGTGAAGCCAACTTTGTGTGATCCATCATTATTGACGGCAGTTCCTTTGATGACAGCATGGATATAATCACCATCTTCGATAGCATCATCCAAGCTTTTAAGAACCACAACTGCAACACCATTGCCATAGACCAAACCTTGGGCCTTAGCATCGAAGGCACGTACGTGTCCATCAGGAGAAATAAAACCACCCTCTTCTTGAAAATAACCACTCTTCTCGGGAACGATCACCGATACACCTCCAGCCATCGCCATGTCACATTCACCATTGAGTAAACTTTGACAAGCCATATGGACAGCGACCAATGACGTAGAGCAGTACGTTTGCACAGCCATACTAGGCCCTTTTAAGTTTAATTTGTAGGATACTCTTGTTGTTAGGGTATCCTTATCATTACCGATAATGGTTTGGAATGTACCAACCGATGTCACCAAATCTGGGTTTGAATAAAGATTGAAAAGATACGAGCTTATTCCTGCACCACCGAAAACACCAACTAACCCCTCATATGATTGCGATGTATAGCCGGCACTCTCAAAGGCTTCCCAGGCAACTTCTAAAAACAAACGCTGCTGTGGGTCCATCAATTCAGCCTCACGCGGCGCATATCCGAAGAAGGCAGCATCGAAAAGATCAACATCCTGAAGCATTGGCCGCGCTTTCACATAGCGAGGATCATTGACAATCTCAGGTTCTATACCAGCCTTTAGTAGTTCTTCGGTGCTAAAGAAAGTTGTAGACTCGATACCATTACAAAGATTGTCCCAAAACTGCTCAATACCTACAGATCCAGGAAACCGACCAGCTATTCCGACAATCGCAATATCTTGTTGGGTTGTGGTCGAATGTGCGCGTTTATGCCGTTTTTGCTTAAGCTGATCGGCGGTGGTGCTCGTTTGTTTAGGACTGAGGAGGCGTGTAAGTGCACTAATAGTAGGAGACTCGAAGAGTGCCACTGGTGCAACCTGAACATTTAGTTCGCGTTTTAACTCAGCTAATAACTGCATCCCTGTAAGAGAGTTGCCACCAACATCGAAAAAATTGTCATGGATACCTACTTGTTCAAGGCCAAGCACACGTTGCCAAATAGATTGAATGCTTGCGGTAAGGTCATCACTACTCGGAATTAGAGTATCCTGAGGATTGGCATTAAAGGCAATCACACCTTCCTGACCAGGAGAAGTAGCACTCCGCATTGCTTTTAGATTGACCCATTGATCAATACGCATCTGGAGTTCACTCACAGAGAGTGTCATTGTCGAGAATATACCAAGCGACATAATCCTATCGAACACAGCGACACCTTCTTGAGGGGTCATAGCAAGCTCGACTAATGTCGCACCAAGGGCGCTGCTTTGATCAGTTTCATCTTTCCGGTGCCAACTATCCCACTGCACACTCATCCATTGAGTCTGACCATTGTGATGCAACGACCGTGCAAATGCATCCATGAATATATTCGCTGTTGCATAGCCAATATACCCAAGCCCACCTAATATTGATGAGATTGATGACATTAATAAACAAAAATCAAGTTCTATTTCTTGGAGAGCCTGTTGCAGAACGAGCAGACCATATACTTTGGATTGGAAATGTTGCTCACATTCACGCCGTGATGCCTGTTGTATGACCTTGAATGTGTCGGAGTCGAGTACACCAGCAGCATGAATAACACCATTAATGGTCCCAAAATGATCGAAAGCTTGTGCAACAACTGTCTGCATATGATCAGGATTTGCAACGTCGGCACTCAGTACGAGTACATCGGCACCAAGAGACTCAAGCTCACGAATCTGAGCAATGACACGACTATGTGGATTCTTTTTGTCGTGTGTAATAAGCCAGTCATCCCATTGATCACGTGGCAATAGTTCTGATCGTCGTGTTAGGATCAGCCGGGCTTGCACGGTTTGCGCGAGATGCCTAGCTATGTGGTAACCAATATCACCCAACCCCCCGCTGATGAGGTACACTCCTCGCTCACGTAAACGAATAGCCGAACTATCTGGGTGTTCAACACGTTCAGGAACGTAGGTCTGAACCAGTCGCGTTGATCCACGAAATGCCACCATGTATTCTGGTGGTTGTGTGACACATTCGGCAATTATCTGATCGATTAATGGCTGTTCTTGCGTGCTATCTGGGTGTTCAATATCAATGTTGCGGCAGATAATGTTGGGGTATTCTTGAGGAATAATGAGACAAGGACCTAACACCGTTGCTCTTTCGGGATGAACAGGCTCCTTACTGTTCACACTTTGGACATGTGAACTAATGACTGCAATATCGACCATAGTATCACGTCCCTGTATACCCAATGACTGAGCTAAGGACATAAGACTGTAAAGACCGTGATTCTGTGCTTGAGTAAAAGAGGCTTTGGTAGTTACTGTCTGATCAGCAGTGCCTATGCTCCACATATGAAGAATTGAGTCGGGATATCGATTTTGCTCATCCAGTTGTCGAAAGAGGGTTACATAATGAGACTGTTGTGTTGGATCGATTACATATGTATCGGCGTTATCGCAGGCAAATTGAGCCCCAGCAGCAACCGTTGTTACTATGTGACGCTTTTGCCGTAGTTGTGCAGCTAGACGATGACCCAGTCCAGTTTCATCAAGGAAGATCAACCACGACACTTCTTTCGGGTTTGCTGATGTTGTGGGTAATGGATGCTCTTTCCATGTAGGAACATAGAACCAATCAGCTATATCTGCCTTTTTCCCTTCATCCTTTTGGGGAGCAGATAGAAGCTGTGGATCAGATGGTGGATCAATCCAATACCGTTTGCGCTCGAAAGGATACGTTGGCAAAGACACACGGTAGCGGCGCTCATTCGCCCAGAAACTTTCCCAATCAACCGATACACCAGATAACCAAAGTCGACCAATGGTAGTCAGCATAAATGCAAGATCAGGTTGTTGATGGTACGCAGGCGGCAATGATGGCAGTATCACGCGGTCTGCATTATCATTCAGTTCTAACAATTGTCTTGCGAACGAACACAGTGCTTGACCAGGACCTATCTCTAGCAACACACCATGTCCGTTTTGCTGAACTGTATGTATTCCTTCAGCAAATCGAACTGTTTCACACATATGGGTAGCCCAATAATGTGGATCAGTCGCCTGCTCATCGGTAATCCAGGTACCGGTTACATTCGAAACATAGGGTATGGATGGTTTATTAAACGTCATTTGTTGACAAAGGTCAACCAGTGCGGGAGCCCCGTAACGTAGCATATGAGAATGAAAAGCATGAGTGGTTTGGAGCTGTTGGTGTACAATCGCTTTATTGGTAAGAAGTTGTTTTAATTCCTGGATGGCCTCAACCGATCCAGCTACTACACAACTCTGTGGACCATTGGTAGCTGCCAGGGATAGATGTGATCCTAAAAAGGTGTGAATTTCCTTTTCTGGGAGATTAACAGCGAGCATAGCTCCTATGGGTTGTTCTTGGATCAAACGTGCACGTTGAGCAACTAATGTCAGTGCGTCTTCCAAACTGAATACTCCAGCCAGACAAGCAGCTACATATTCGCCGATACTGTATCCAATCATTGCTTGTGGCTGAATACCCCATTCCATAAAAAGTTGAGCTAAGGCATATTCGACCACAAACAATGCTGGCTGAGCAAAGACAGTTTCGTGTAAGGGCTGATCATGAGACGCAGATGTACCATCTCGACGCAGCATTTGCCGCAAATCAATACGAGAATTTTTGGTCGCTGCAAGCGCAGTTTCGACTCCTTCAGGATAGATAAGTGAACGAAGATCACAATCTAACAATGGCATCAAAAACGTAGCACAAAAATCAACAGCATTTTGAAACGTAGGTTCATACGCATACAAACTGGCAGCCATATTAATATACTGATCACTTAGTCCAGAGAACATAAATATGACAGGCGACTCAGCTTGCTCATGTACCGACTTAAAGTTTCGTTGTTTATCGTTGGATCGTAATGTTGTAATTGCGTCCTGCCGATCTTGACAAACAAGCACTTGACGATAATTATACGGTTGTCTCCCTATTTGGAGGGTGTATGCTGCATCCGCAATGGGGATTTGAGGGTTGGCCTCTAACCAATCAGCTAAATTGGTGCTCATCTTATCTAACGCAGCACTTGTCTTTGCACTGAGTAGCAATACCTGCCATGGTCGTGATGAGCTTGAAGGAGCACGTTGTGGTGCTTCTTCAAGAATAGCATGTGCATTAGTACTCCCAATCCCAAACGAGCTTACCCCAGCCCGACGTGGGATCAGGGTAGTGTCCCAATCGCTTAATGTAGTATTGACATAAAATGGGCTATCAGTAAAATCAATTGAAGGGTTGGCTTGTGTGAAGAATAGGCTTGGTGGGATTTGCCGATGCTTGAGCGCCAATGCAGTCTTAATGATACTGGCAACACCAGCTGCTGTCTCTAAATGCCCAACATTCGTTTTCAACGAACCAATCCTACAAAAACCTGTCGCATCTGTGGCTGTCTGAAATGCTTTGGTAATGGCACGCATTTCAATCGGATCACCCAGTAGGGTTCCCGTGCCATGGGCTTCGATATAGCTAATCGTTGACGGTTCCACCTCGGCATCAGCCAATGCATCAAGAATGACATTCATTTGGCCATCTACACCAGGCGCCGTATAACTTGCTTTTGCCGCACCATCGTTATTGGTCGCTGCGCCCTTTATCACGGCATAAACATTATCACCATCAGCTAAAGCGTCTTCAAGACGTTTCAGTGCAACAACACCAACACCGTTGCCAAAGATGCTCCCGCGTGCTTCTGCATCGAATGCTCGACAGCGTCCATCAGGTGGTGCTACACCACCTTCCTGATAGAGAAACCCCGTTTTATACGGAACATTAACAGCTACTCCGCCTGCTAAAGCCATCTCACATTCATTCGTCAGCAAACTTTGCCGTGCTAGGTGGATTGCAACGAGGGATGTTGAACAAGCGGTGTGAATAGCATAACTTGGCCCTTGGAGGTTGAATTTGTACGAAATGCGTGTTGTGAGACATGTCAAATCATTACCAACGGCGATCTGAAAATTATCCACAGCACCAAGGCGATCTCGATTGGCGATGATGTTAAGTACATATGTATTGGTTTTCGCACCACCAAAAACTCCAATAGTACCAGGAAATCGTGCTGGATCATAACCTGCATCTTCCAATGCTTGCCAAGTACACTCCATAAACAGGCGTTGCTGAGGATCGATAAATTCAGCTTCTCTAGGCGTATAGCCGAAAAAAGCAGCATCAAACAATTCCTCATCACCTCCCAAAATCGATGCTGTTTTAACATAGTTTGGCAATTGGAGTAACTTTGGATCGACACCAGCGGCAATTAATTCCTCTTCCGTAAAGTCAGTTAATGAGTCAACACCTTGGCACAAGTTGTGCCAAAAACTCTGAATATCAGAGGCACCTGGAAATCGACAAGCCATACCAACGATAGCTATTTCAGAGCCAGTAAGTGTGTCAATAGTGATTGATGAGTCCATAAGTGTCTATTCCTCAGTTCTGCTTTTCATGTACTTGTCCTGCACGCTTTTTCCGATGATACGCCTTACGTTGGGCAACTTTCGCCTTACGCTCTGCTAACTGCTGGTTCTGATGATGAGCAGATTCTTGCTCTTGGATGATTGATTTACTCAAATTGCTAATAGTTCGACACTCATACAAACTGATGACAGCAATATCGATCTTAAGCGCCTGTTTCAGTCGAGATGCGAGCTGGATAGCGATAAATGAGTCGCCTCCTAAATCAAAGAAATTGTCATGTATTCCTATCGACTCAATGCCCAACATACGCTGCCAAATTGTAGCGATTGTCTGTTCCATGTCAGTTGTTGGTGCGACATAAGGTGTAACAAGTTTTGGACGTGGATATAACGGATTATCTGCTTCACTCAGAGGTATCTCATTCAAACGATGTATAGTAGGATGATGAACCCACTGCTCTAAGCGGGTCAAAAGATTACCAGTTGAAACCATAATCCGTGGTTCTTGGCTATTGTCCATGATGCGACGAAATGTTTCTACACCTTCAGTCGTAGTTAATGCAAACTGGTTTAATTCATTAGGTAATGTAAATTCGTGCTCGCTATGCTCAGGACGCCACGCGTCCCAATTCACACTCATCCATACTGCTCGATCGAGCAGATTTTGTTGTTGTGCAAAAGCATCAAGAAATGCATTGGCTGCACTGTAAGCAGCATAGCCCAATCCCCCTAGCATAGTTGCCAGCGAGGATACAAGAAGGAAAAAGCGCGGATTTTGATTGTTCAGAACCTGTTGCAAGACCAGCAATCCATGGACTTTGGGTTCAATATGTCGCTGCCAGATTGAGGCATTTGTTGCATTAATAGGACAGAAAACCTGTGACTCAGGGCAAGTTGCTGCATGGATAACGCCATCGATAGAGCCAAATTGTGAAATGGCCTGAGATACAAGCTCACCAAGTTGGTCTTTATCTGTCAAGTTAGTATCGGCAACGAAGATTTGTGCACCATATGCTTCTAATTCATGGAGCTGCGACCGATACGAGGTTGTACTATCAGTATCTGACGATATCGTCGCATCGGTAAAATCATCTATTAAGATAAGGTGAGCTTGCCATGTTTGGGCAAGATATGTTGCCAAAGTAAGTCCAATAACCGAACACACACCAGTGATGATATATACCCCTTGTTGTCGTAATATCGTTGCTGGTGAGGGAGCTTTCTGTAGATGATAGGGCTCAACGCTTTGAACCCACCGCTGTTGATCTCGATAGGCCAAAATCCGATCATTGGAAGGGGCTTGTAGATCAGTAACCAATAGATCAATGAGACGACTCTCCATACGGCTCTCTGGAGGAGGCAGAACGACATCAACACTCTGACAATTAATTTGTGGATACTCCTGAGGAATGACGGTGCATATGCCAAGCAGTGGTGCCTTAGCAGGATCGAGCACTGACTCACCAGCAATACGATGTAGATGTGTTGATAGTATGGTCATGCGGATACTGCTATCATGCTGATATTCCGTTATAGCTTGGGCTAGTGACAACACACTAATGCTACCTCGAGATTGAATTTCATCAAAGCGGGTACTATCAAGTACATCAAAAGAGGTGGATGAAACACTCCATAAATGTATCACCTGATCAGGCAGCTTTCCGCGTGCTGATAGATCGTTGAACAATGTAGTATAGTCCACTCGCTGAAACGGATTGACTGTATAGCGCATATTACTGTTCGCTTCAAAGTGGTCACCTGCAAATACAACAATCACCTCATGCCCGATAGTGGTAAGCCGTTGAGCCAGACGTGTACCAAAACCTTCCGAGTCACACCATATCAACCAACGTTGATATGGTTCAGTCGATGTTGATTGTACTGTCGAACGTTTCCACGAAGGAACATAAAACCAACCCTCCGACTCGTTATGTTTTGACACTCTTTCTGGCTGGTGTTGGTATACCTGTTGGTGGATGTTTGGATCGATCCAGTAACGCTGACGTTCGAATGGATAAGTCGGTAATGGGATGCGCTGACGCCGTTCATCGCGATATCTATCAGTCCAGACAAGCGGAACACCCGCTACCCAAAGTTGACTTAGCGTATGAAGGAGGAATGCAACATCTGATATTGTGTCATTAGGATGCCTTAATGAGCCAAGTACCAAAGATTGTCCGGATTGTTTACGAGCAAATGAACCTAGACTGCGACCAGGACCGACTTCAAGCAAAATATGATATTGATCTTTTGTAATTTCTGTCAATCCATCCGCAAAGCGTACTGTTTGTCGTAAGTGTTGCGTCCAATAATGTGGGTCAACAGCATTTTCATCAGTAATCCATGTACCGGTGAGATTGGAGATATATCGTAATTGAGGTTTTTGTAGTTTGCATGCCCGAACTTCCTGTGCAAATGCATCAATAATTGGGTCCATCATGGCAGAATGAAACGCATGGGAAGTATGAAGACGTTGTGTATTAATCTGTTGTTCTGCTAGCGCAACCTCCAGTTGATTAATTGCCTCGACAGTTCCAGCTACAACACACCGTGTTGGTTCGTTGATGGCAGCAAGTGATAATCCTTCGATTAATAATGGTTGTATATCTGACTCGGCCAACCCGACAGCCAACATAGCACCACGTGGTAGCTGCTGCATCAGGCGTGCCCGAGCAGCCACCAGCTTTAGCGCATCTTCCAGTGTAAAAACGCCAGCCAAGCAAGCAGCTACATATTCACCAATACTATGACCAATTATCGCGTGTGGTTGAATACCCCACGACATCCACCACTGAGCCAGAGCATACTCAATCACAAACAGCGCAGGCTGCGCAAGTAACGTGTCGGTGATTGACACTTCAGAGTTTTGTTCATCTCCAAAAACATATGTACGTAGATCCATATCCAAATACGGTACTAAGAATGTAGCACAGTAGTCGAACAAATCGCGGAAACCTATTTCCGTATTGTAGAGATCTGCTGCCATACCAGCATACTGGGCACCTTGTCCCGGAAACATAAAGACAATTGGCTGATGACGCGGTTCCTGTGTGTCTACACCACTGATGACGTATGAAGTATCAAGATTTTGTAGCGCAGATAGAGCATCTACGGTATTTTGGCAGATCACCGCGCGTCGGTGCCGAAACACCACCCGCCCGGTGGCTAGCGTATAGGCTGCGTCTGCCAAACTCTCCTCTGGATGTTGCTCAAAATGATGAGCCAGATTGGTCGTTGCTTGTGCCAATGCCGCATCACTACGAGCTGAGAGCAATAGCACCTGCCACGGTCGCGACAGGGTTGTGGGTGTGCGCGTGGGAGCTTCCTCAACAATCACGTGGGCGTTGGTCCCTCCCACCCCAAATGAACTGATACCTGCCCGTCGTGGTGCACCATTGGTATTCCATTCAGAAAGAGCGGCATTGACATAGAAAGGACTATTATCAAAATCGATTTTGGGATTGGGTTCTTCAAAATGCAAACTGGGGGGAAGCTGACGATGCTTCAGTGACAACACGGTTTTGAGCAGCCCAGCAATACCAGCCGCTGCATCCAGATGGCCAACGTTCGACTTGACCGATCCGAGCGCACAGAATTGCTTTTTGTCGGTACTTTCGCGAAAGACCTTAGTGAGAGCTGCAACCTCGATAGGATCTCCCAGTTCTGTTCCCGTGCCATGCGCTTCGACATACTGGATTGTTTCAATGTCAACTTCGGCTACCGACTGAGCAGCAGCAATGACTTCAGCCTGTCCCTCAACACTTGGCGCTGTATAACTCACCTTGAGTGAGCCATCGTTATTAATAGCTGACCCTTTGATAACAGCGTGGATGGTGTCACCATCATCAAGTGCTTCAGAGAGACGTTTCAGGACCACCATGCCGATGCCACTGCCAAAAATAGTCCCACGACCCTTGGCATCAAAGGCACGACAGTGTCCATCAGGAGAGGCCAGTCCCCCTTCCTGGTACAGGTAACCACTCTTTTGTGGTACCTTGACGGTCACACCACCAACCAATGCCATATCGCACTCGTAGGCCAGAAGATTGAGGCAAGCAGTGTGAAGTGCTACCAGTGATGTAGAACAACTGGTTTGGATGATGATACTGGGGCCTTTCAAGTTTAACTTGTAGGACACGCGCGTCGGCATAAAATCTTTATCACTAGTAATAAAGACCTGAAAAATATCAGCTGCGCCAAAAAGATCACGACGCTGCGTAAGGTTACTTAACAGATAGGTATTCCATGCAACGCCAGCGTAGACCCCAATCAACCCATCATATACATAGGGGTTATATCCTGCATGTTCGAGCGCTTCCCACGCGTATTCCAGAAAGAGACGCTGTTGCGGATCCATAATCTCAGCTTCTCGTGGAGTATAACCGAAAAAGTCAGCGTCGAACAACTCTACTCCATCTAGCTCCATACTCGCTTTGACATACTGCGGATCGTTGATATCTGCATGGGGATTTCCCGCAGCGAGGAGTTCTTCATCAGAAAGCACGGTCATACCTTCGACACCCTGCTGCAGATTTTGCCAGAACGTATCAAGGTTCATGGCTTTTGGAAACCGCCCTGCCATTCCAATAATAGCAATATCACGGTCACGAACATGGTCTTCTATATTGCTCATCGTCTTTTCTTCCTCAAACCTTGCATGCCCGCCATTTTCTTTTGGGCTCGATCACGGCTATGCTCGAACGAGGGACCACCATTCTGTTGATTGTTCAGGTAAGTAGCGAGAGATCGCACAGTTGGTGCTTCAAAAATAATAACTGCAGGTATCTCCACTCCAAAGGCTTGCTTGAGTTCGGCAATAATCTGAATACCAGTAAGTGATGTACCACCTAGCTCAAAGAAGTTATCTTGAACACCAACTTGATCAATACCAAGCAAGTGTCGCCAGATATCGACAATTTTTTGTTCCACCTCACTATCAGGGGCTTGATAGGGTGTGGCTATTTTCGGGCGTGCATGGCTTGGTTTCGCCACAGGAACAGCAGCTAACTGGTCAAGAATATGCGACTTCGTCAATTGTCGTGTTTGCTCAATAGCTGTCTTAAGATCGACAGTCGAAACAATCACTTGTGGCAGGCTTAGATGTGAAAGCACAGAGGCAAAGACCTGTGTACCTTCTTGCGGTGTCATACTGATTGCCTGTTCAGGAGTAGCAAGCAGTTGATCATACATCAAGGCATGGTTTGGAGGTACCGCAGCGGTTGGTGCCCCCTGATCATCACGGTATGTTTGCAGTGCTTTGATCGCTTCATCCGTCATCTTCCGCATACTAAAGCCAGAAATCTCGGCAATCTCAACCCCATCCTCATCCATCAAAGTGATATCACAGGTAATAACATCGCGCTGAGTCACATCTACATGGTTTGTTCCACTACGATGCCGAATATAGCTATACATTTTGGCAGGCATCGAGCCGCGTATCTGGATTTTTTCATAGGCCAGTGGAAGATAGTCGCCTTCACCAAGGTATTTCACTGCACCAACCGCCACATCAAGCATCGCTGGATGAAGTGTATAAGAAGTTACATCTTCCGCAAAAGCGTCTGCAAGCGCGAGAGCAGCAACACCTTCGCCTGTTCCCACATACACATGTTGTAAAGTATCCCAGCGTGGTCCTACCGTCAGGAATGCCTGTTCCTGCTCAAATGGGCTATGTGAGGCAACCCGAGGATCAACACTATGGTGATGAGCGATCAGTTTGGATAATACATGACTTTGGGGGTCTGTTGTCTTACCTGTACGAATGCTCCCACGTGCATGTTCTTGCCAAGTCGTTGCAGCACCATTGCTGGTCTTGGGTTTGCTGATAATACGGAATGTATAGTGCTCAGCCTGTCGTTCTAGAATAGTAAGGACGTATTTGGTCATGTCTGGTTGGACAACCAGTGGTGCCACAAACACGATATCGCGCAATTCGACATTGGTTTCATGATGAAGCAGGGCGTATCCGGCACGTGCCATTTCAAGATAGGTTGTGCCTGGAACAGTAGCCTGTCCGGCAATAAGATGTTCCGATAATACCCAATGGCTTTCAACACGAAATTCAGAAAGATAGATACATTGATCAGGTGTATATGCTAGCCGAAAATCTAGCAGCGGATGATCTACTACGGTACGTTGTGTGTTTGATTGGATAGCACCCCACTCGGCTGGTGCACCCGTGTGAACGGCCATCCCAACTTCTGACCAACGATCCCAGTTAATCGATACAATGCGAGGGCCTTTTCGTGACGTGTAAGTATGGGCAAAGCTATCAAGAAATACATTTGCTGCACAATAGTCTGCTTGCCCAAAGCCACCTGTGATCGCCGTAATCGATGAACACAAGACGATGAAGTCAAGCGAGTGTGCCTGGGTCGCGGCATAGAGGTTGCGGGTTCCATAGACTTTAGGAGCGAGCACCTGGGAGGCTATCTGCGGTGTTTTGGCCTGAATCATACTTTCACCAGGAAGGCCTGCCGCATGAATAATGCCATGGAGTGCCCCAAAATGCGTGAGCGTCTGCTCTACCACCGTCTCCACACTGGCCCTGTCGGTCACATCAGCTTGAAATACCTGAACTTCAGCTCCAGCTGCTTCCATCATACGAATGGCCGTGATCGCTGCGTGCTCTGTGCCATTATGATGCGTCGCGAGTAGGTCTGGCCAGATGCTACGCTCAGGGAGTCCTGTGCGACTCACTAACACCAGTCGTGCTTGTACTGTTTCGGCAAGATACGATGCCAGGGTAAGACCGATACCACCTAAACCACCTGTAATAAGATAGACACCCTGATAACGAAGTTGATCGATGATCTCAGTTGGGCGATTGAGTTTGGTAGCCTCAAATGTCGGAATCCAACGTTGTTCTCCACGATAAGCTACAACCATATCATCGGCAACTGCAAGCACTTCACCCAATATCTGTTCAGCTACAACTTGGCCAGGCACATATTCGTCGGGCAAAGACACATCAATACTTCGACAGGTAATATGTGGATATTCTTGAGGGATAACCTGACATAGACCAAGCGCAGTGCTCTTTTCGGGTGTTGTCATTTGGTCACCAGCTATGCGCTGCATAGCTGTACTGATCACTTCGAGTTGTAATGGTCGTTCACCCTGATAGCGTTCGAGTGCCTGAGTCAGAAGCAACAGGCTGTGAAAACCTAGATTGAGATGCATCTCAACTGTGGTATCAGGGGTAGGAAATACTGCGGTAGATGGCGTGACATTCCAGAGATGGATAATAATATCGGGCTGCGTATCCGTTTCCTGAAGCTCTTTGATCAGTGAGTCATAATCATCACGCACCTGTGGATTAAGCTCATACACACCATTCTCATTGTGCTGGAATTGGGAGCCTCCTACAACCACAATAACATCTTGCTGTGCATGTTTAAGTTGTTCAACAATATATGAACCAGGCCCTACGTCATCAACAAAAACGAGCCAGCGAGACGATTGTTCAGCAAGTCGTTGTGATAGATTGATACTTGGTGACAGCGTCTGTTTCCACAAGGGAGTATAGAACCACTCCGAAAGCGCATTTTTGGCAACATCCTGCTTGGTTATATGCGATGGTGCCGTTGCATCAAGCCAGTAACGCTGACGTTCAAACGGATAGGTTGGGAGTGATACGCGCTGCCGATGTTCATGCGCGTAGCTTTGCGCCCAGTGTATCGGAGCACCAACCAACCATAGTTTTCCAACCGCCTCCAGAAAATAAGCCATATCTTGCTGTTGATCCTGAGGATGTCGTAATGATGAAACAATAGCATGGTCAACTGTGTGTTGTCTGGCAATGGTACCAAGGGTGTTTCCTGGTCCAACCTCGATAAACACATTATCAGGATTATGGATTAATTGCTGGATACCATCCGTAAAGCGTACTGTTTCTCGCAAGTGACGCACCCAATACATAGGATCAGTTGCCTGTTCTGCCGTAATCCATGTCCCTGTTACATTTGAGAGATACGGGATCTCTGGTGGGTGTAACGACATACGAGCTATGAGATCATGAAATGTATCCAAGATTGGGTCCATCATGGAGGAGTGAAATGCATGCGATGTGTGCAGACGGCGGCATGGGATATCACGAGATTGAAGGTGCGACTCAAAGGAATGAATCGCATCTACAGGACCAGACACCACACATAACGCTGGAGCATTGACCGCCGCTAAAGCAACATCTGATGGCAGCATTGCGAAGACTTCAGACTCGGACAACGACACGGTCAGCATGGCTCCTGGCGAAAGTGCTTGCATGAGACGACCACGGGCTGCAACGAGTGTCAGCGCATCTTCGAGGGACAGGACACCCGATAGACAGGCAGCCACATACTCGCCAATACTATGGCCAATCAAGGAATTTGGACGAATCCCCCACGATATCCAGAGCTGGGTCATTGCATATTCAATGGCAAACAGGGCCGGTTGGGCCAAGGCTGTTTGATTCAGCTGATGTGCTTCATCATCCATACGATCTGGGTCTGGATACAAGATGGAACGGATGTCTTGATCGAGATGGGTTATAAGGATGTCTGCACAACGATTCATTTCATGTCGGAATAAAGTGTCTTCTTGATAGAGTCCTGCTGCCATCTGCACATATTGGGCACCCTGGCCAGAGCACAGGAACACAATAGATGGTTCTTTCGAGTCGTGTACAGCGGTAAACACACGCGGTGATTCATCATCTGTCAACGTGGTACGTGCATCCGTATAATCGTGGCACACTACAAAGCGACGATGATCGAATGCGTGCCGACCCATCTGGAGTGTATAAGCGACATCTGCTAGCGGTAGGTCTGGCTGGTTATGCAAATAGGCTGTCAATTGTGTTGTTGCCGCTGTGAGCGCGGTACTGGTCTTGGCAGACAAAGGCAGGAGATGCCAAGATCGCGCCGTATCAGAGGTCTGTCGGGCTGGAGCTTCCTCAAGAACGACATGAGCATTGGTCCCACCGATGCCAAAGGAGCTAACTCCTGCCCGTCGCGGTATGGTATGCACATCCCAATCACGAAGTTGCGTATTCACAGCAAACGGACTCTGAGCAAACTGAATCTGTGGGTTAGGTTGATTGAAATGTAAACTAGGTGGAAGTTGACGATGTTTGAGTGACAATACCGTTTTCATCAAGCCCGCCATACCTGCTGCCGTATCGAGATGCCCAATGTTGGTTTTTACCGAACCAATCGCACAAGGATTATCACGATGATCAGGGCCTGTAAATGCTTGGGTAAGTGCAGTCATCTCAACCGGATCACCAAGCTCAGTGCCAGTTCCATGCGCTTCAACATAGGTTATAGTCTCTGAGCCAATCTGTGCTACTGCTAACGCCTCAGTGATTACATTGGCCTGCCCATCAACACTTGGCGCTGTGTAGCCAACTTTGAGTGCACCATCATTGTTGATAGCTGAGCCTTTGACCACACCATGAATCGTATCACCATCAGCCATGGCATCAGTAAGTCGTTTGAGCACAACAATGCCCACACCACTACCAAAAACAGTTCCCTGTGCCTGCGAGTCAAAGGCACGGCAGTGACCATCTGGGGAAAGAATACCTCCTGGTGTATAGAGGTATCCTTGTTTTTGTGGAGCACTGATAGATACACCACCCGCTAACGCCATGTCACTCTCACCATCTAAAATGCTTTGGCACGCGAGGTGTAGCGCCACCAATGAACTTGAGCAGGCAGTCTGAACAGTTAGGCTTGGGCCACGCAGGTTCAGTTTATAAGAAACACGAGTCGGCACAAAGTCTTTATCATTCCCGATATAGACCTGATAGCGATCTGCTGCTTCCACAATGCCTCTGTCCGCAGTAAGCAAATAGGTATTGAGTCCCACTCCAGCAAAGACACCAATGTGTCCCGTATAGCGATCTGGATCATAGCCAGCATCCTCCAGGGCTGACCACGCACATTCTAGAAAGAGCCGATGTTGGGGATCCATGAGTGTGGCTTCTCGTGGATTAAACCCAAAAAAGGCTGCGTCGAATTGATCACTATCTGCCAGAAATCCGGTCGCTCTGACATACTGCTCATGGTTCAGCATCTGTGGTGAGACACCATCTGCTAACAACTCTTCATCGGAGAAAAAGGTGATCGACTCAACCCCACCACACAGATTCTGCCAGAAGGTTGCCAAGTCATTGGCCCCGGGGAAACGGCCAACCATACCAACAATGGCAATGTCACGATCAGGTTGTGTGGTGGCAGCGCGACGGGTATAGGCTCGATCATATCCAGATTGTGAGAGAGCGTGATCGCCATGTTCGGCAGTGAGATGCTGTACAAGTGTCCTGATGGTTGGATATTGGAACAATTCTACCATCGTAATTTGATGGTCCAGAGTATCACGCAGGTGGCTATGCACACGGGTCATCAACAAGGAATGTCCACCCAGATCAAAGAAATTGTCGTTGACGCCAACCGTTTCAATGTTGAGAACTGATTGCCAGATCGACGCAATGGTTTGTTCAAGTTGTGATTGTGGTGCAATATGTGCCGTATTTGGGGGTGTTTCAATAGGCGTTGGTGTTGGTAGGGCATTCCGATCTACTTTGCCATTGGGAGTCATTGGGAAAGTGTCAAGCAAGACAAAGTGTGCCGGGATCATATAATCAGGTAGGTGTTTCTTTAAGAAATTCCGCAGGGTATGTGCAAGTGGTGTAGGTGATGCGCCAATGATATAAGCCACTAGAATAGTATCACCTGCAATACGTCCAGCCTGTTGGGCCATTACTACCACGTGCTGCACTGCAGGATGTTGCCTCAGTATGGTCTCAATCTCACCCAGTTCAATACGGAAACCGCGCACTTTTACCTGATGATCAATCCTCCCAAGAAACTCAATCTGTCCATTTGGGAGATACCGCACCACATCACCAGTACGATAGAGGCGTGCCCCCGGTTGTTGGGTGAAAGGATGCGGTATGAAACGTTCCGCAGCAAGCTGTGCACGTTGCCAATACCCACGTGCAAGCCCTGTCCCACCAATATACAGTTCACCAGGAATACCAATCGCGACTGGCTGACCATAGGTGTCTAGCACATAGAATTGGGTATTGGCGACAGGTTTTCCGATAGGCACAAAAGATTTGGTAGCAGGTACCTGTGTGGTAGCTGACCAGATCGTGGTCTCGGTCGGACCATACATATTCCATACGGCAGGGGTGTGAGCCAGTAACTGATTAGCAAGACTGCGTGGGAATGCTTCACCACCGCACAAGATCTTCAGGTTTGGCAAACCCTCCCAGCCACTTTCAAGTAAGAGTTGCCATGTAGCTGGCGTGGCTTGCATCACTGTGGCCCCCGTTTTGGCCATCCATGCAGCGAGTTGCAAGCCGTCGGTGAGTATCGTGCGGTGGACCAACACCACACGCCCCCCTACAAGCAATGGAAGAAACAATTCAAGCGCTGCAATATCGAATGAAAGAGTTGTTACAGCAAAAAAGTAATCATGTGCGGTAACAGATGGCTGTTCAGCCATGGTCCATAAGAAGTTATGGAGTGCTGCATGCGCAATTTGCACACCCTTCGGATGACCTGTTGAGCCAGATGTATATATAATATAAGCAAGGTTATCTGGATGAATCTCAACGGAGATTGGCAAGGAAGTATGTTTCTGGATCAACGCCTCCCAATCTGAGTCCAACAGAATGATAGGTGCATCCGTTGGCGGAAGACTGGATCGAAGATGTGATTGAGCTATCAGCACCATCATCGGCGCATCAGCAAGCATATAGGCCAGGCGTTCTTGGGGCAACGCGGGATCAAGCGGGACGAAAGCACCACCTGTTTTGAGAACTCCCAACAACCCAATGAGCATCTCCACAGAGCGTTCAAGACAGATACCCACAAGTGTATCTGGGCCAACATTATATGTCTGAAGATACCAAGCAAGTTGATTGGCCCGTTGATCAAGAGCCTGATAACTGATATGCGTATGTTCATAGACAATAGCAATGGCATCAGGCGTGCGTTGTGCTTGTAATGCGACCTGATCATGGAAGAGTGCATCATTAGAATGGAATTGCTCAGTTGCATTCCACGTAAATAACAGTTGCTCACGTTCAGCATCAGTTAACCAGGGAAGGTACGCAATATGGTCTGTCGGTTGATCCAAAATACCGTTGATCAACTGCTGGAAATGACCAGCCATCCGTTGCATCGTCGCGGGATCGAAGAGGTCAGAATTGTATTGCAGGCTGGTTACCAAAACTCCCGATTGTTCACCAACCGCGATAGTGAGATCAAATGGAGCAGTTTGATGACTCCAAGTAATCGTCTCCGTAGAAAGCTGCCCTAGTTGCATCTGAATATGTGGTTCGTTCAGTGCAACCATGTTCAGAGCCTGATCACTACTAGGCGGAACCTGCTGAAGGGTAAACATGACCTGAAAGATAGGTGAACGACTGGGATCACGGTCTGGTTGAAGTCGCTCAACCAATAGAGGAAAGGGATACTGCTGATGGGCAAAAGCATCTAGCACAGTCTGACGTGTACTGGCCAAAAGGCTGGTAAATGTTGGACTGTTAGAGAGATCCATACGCAGCACCACCGGATTGACAAAATAGCCAATCAAAGATGTGAGTGCAGCTCGATTACGTCCTGTTGTAGGAGAGCCAATCAGCAGATCAGTCTGGTTGGTGTAGCGGAACAGGAGTGTGGAAAACATCGTGAGCAACGTCATGTAGAGCGTACTATAGTACGTTTCACTCAACGCATGGATACGTGCCGTTGCATCCTTCGATACCACACATTGCTGGATCGCCCCCCGATAGGTCTGGACAGGCGGATGGGGACGGTCGGTTGGTAGGTTAAGTGCTGGTAGTGATCCGGCAAGTTGCTGTCGCCAATAGTGCCATGCAGTATCTCCCTCTGTACTGGCAAGCATATCCGTTTCCCAGCGTACATAATCAGCATACTGCACTGGTAATACTGGAAGTACAGCGGCTTCTTGTTGGAGTTCTGCGGCATAAAATGTGCCAAATTCACGTGTCAGAATGGCCAAAGACCAGAAATCCACTACGATATGATGGGCCACCAGTAGCAAGACATGCTCTTGATCTGATTGCGAGAAAAGGTAGATGCGGAGAAGTGCATCACACGTCAGGTCAAATGGGCGATTAGCTTCTTCTGCTAAACGCTGATGTAGAATTGTTTCGTCAGTAGTAGGAAGATATTCTTCACGAAACCATAAATCTTGCTGAGGATGTACTTGTTGCGTTGGGTAGCCATGTACATCGGTTACCGTAGTACGTAATGTCGGATGGCGTTCCACGATCTGTTCAAAGGCACGTCGCATGGATCGTACATCGACGGTAGACGTTATCCGCAGAGCATATGCAAGATTATATGTCGCTGCCTGTGGTACCAATTGGTGTAAAAACCATAGCGCTTGTTGTCCATGGGAAAGCCGGTACTCAAGACGCTCCTCTGAGGCTGGATGCAATGGTGTGGCTTGTGCATTGACCGTTGCCGAGATATGGGTCAGTAATGTAGCAGCAAATTGTGGAATACTAGGTCCTTGAATGACATCAACCATTGGGATGAGAAGATTAAAATCCTGCTCAATAGTATGCTGTACTTCAACAGCCATCAAGGAGTCAAGTCCGAGGGTACTGATAGTGCGCTGCTGATCAAGCTTCTCTATAGGAACAGCTAAAACGTGTGCTAATAGCTGTTGGAGATAGGACTCCATCAGCCCCTGATGTTCAGCAGAGTTGGCACGCAGTAATGTTTCACGAGTTAAGCGGTCGCTGAGTTGTGCTGTAGTCGGTTCCTCTGCAACATGTTGACCAATGACCGTGAGTTGATTCGTGAGGAACGCGCTACGACACGCATGGCGTTGGATTTTGCCACTCGATGTTTTGAGAATAGTACCATGCCTGATCAGCACCACCGCATGCACATGGATCTCATGCTGTTCAATCACAGCCTGGCGAATAGTCTGCACCACACCATCGACATCAATATTCCGATAGTGCCGATCCACTTCGTGCACGACCACAAGCTGATCTATGCCATGTGTTTCAACAGTAAAAGCCGCACCACATCCAAGCCGTAATCCTGGGTAACTCTGCTCGACAGTTAATTCAATGTCTTGTGGGTAGTAGTTGCGTCCACGAATGATGATCAAATCTTTGATCCGTCCCGTTACGTACAACTCGCCGTGACGGAGAAATCCGAGATCTCCTGTACGTAAGAACGGTCCGGCACCCGTATCCTTTAGATAGGAATGAAAGGTAGTGTGAGTCTCTTTTGACCGGGCCCAGTAGCCCTGAGCTACGCTGGGTCCAGCGACCCAGATTTCACCAACCTCATCAGGCCCGCACTGATAATGGTGTTCGGGATTTGCAATCACAAGGTGATGATCGTCAAAGGGCTGCCCACTTCCAACTAGGGTTTGGGTGTCAGATTCTGTTGCTGATTGTGCCACAACACGCTGATGTTGTAGCGCCGTGCGCTGAACATACTGCAATCTGGGAGGTGTCGGAATACTGCTCCCAGTAACCATCAGGGTGGTCTCGGCTAGGCCATAACATGGATAGAAGGCTTCTGGGCGGAAGCCACAAGGGCTGAAAGCTTCTACAAAGCGTTCAAGAGTATCTGCACGAATGGGTTCTGCACCATTGAAAGCAACTGACCAACTACTAAGATCCAGCGTTTCACGCATTTCAGGGGGGATTTTACGGACGCACAAGTCAAAGGCAAAATTAGGTCCCCCACTAGTTGTCGCACGGGTTTGTGAGATAGTGTCTAACCAGACAAAGGGGCGTTGTAAGAAGGTCACAGGAGACATCAACGTCACGGGAAAGCCACCATAGAGGGGTTGTAGAATACCACCGATAAGACCCATATCATGGTAAGGGGGCAGCCAGATAACCCCTTGGCTATCCGCGGAATGGCCAAACCCTTGATAAATGACTGCTAAGTTTGCCAGCAGATTGCCGTGCGAAAGCATAACGCCCTTTGGATCTGCGGTAGAACCAGAAGTGTATTGTAAAAAAGCAATACTTTCAGCAGAGAGTTCTGGTTCTTGCCACTGTTCACCCTGTAATGGATCACACTGGTCAGTGGCGATCCATTGCAATGCTTGAAACGCGACATCCTGTGTGGCAAGTGCCTCGGCTAAACCGAGAATAGCGCTGGTGGTAAGAACAAACGTCGGTTGGGCATCGTGGACGATAGTTTGCAGCCGTGGGAGTGTGCGTTCAAGTCGTGCCGGGTTCGGTGGATAGATGGGAACCGCAATAACCCCTGCATATAAACATCCAAAGAAAGCTGTAATATAGTCAAGACTGGGTGGATATAAGAGCAACGCCCGTTGTCCAGGTGTACAGACTTCCTGTAGTTTGGTAGCAACAGCACGTGCAGCCTGATCAAGTTCTGCGTAGGTAAGTGTTGATTCGTGTGTTTCTCCCTCGTGGAGAAAGGTATACAATTCCTTGTGAGGATGTTGGTCTACATACCAACGCAGTACGTACACCAGCGATTGAGTCGCATTACTACGATCAAAAGATGGACGAGTCATAGTCACACCTTGTT
>JBCDFA010000060.1:0-26748 GCA_039178835.1 Chloroflexota bacterium | reverse complement strand
GCCCCTCAGGATATGCTTGCGAGTGCCCAATCAATGGATGTGGTGCTCACACAATCCCAGATACGCGATGCACTCGATACCTTGCCACACAATCAACGTGAGGCGGTCGAGATGCTCTATTTCGGTGGCCTCTCCCGTAAAGAAGTCGCCGACAAATTGAGCACACCGCTTGGCACTATTAATACACGTCTGCGGCTAGCAATGGACAAACTACGATCAAAGCTCATTCCTGGCCCTGGCGATGAAAAGTAACAATGATCTAACATGATACGATAAACAAAATAATATATGGTAGTCCAAGATTTCATTCTTGACTGCCCCACATGAGATAATAGTACGACCATGAATACGCCATCCAATCTTTCAGACGAACACGCAGCATTGTTAGCTGCCTACGCACTTGGTGAAACGGACGCAGAGACGGCACGTCAAGTGGAGCAGTTGCTTGCCACACACCCCGAATATCGTTCTGTCGTTGATTCGTACAAAACTGTTGCTCAGGCATTACCGCTTGCAGCACCATCGGCAACTCCAACACCCGACCTGCGAGATCGACTGCTCAATCGACTCGATGCAGAAGTCGAGGGCAAACCGCTTCCAGCACCTCAACAAGAGCGTAAACAACGCGCAGGATTGCCGTTCTGGCAGCGTCTGGCCCTGGTAGTCAATTTCTTAGCGATCATCGGTTTAATTGTGTGGAATGTGAATCTGCAACAACAACAACAGGCCGATCTGGCACGCTTTCAGACCACCTGGGGTAAGATGGTTACCGCGATGAATGCACCTGGCGTACAACAATACCAGTTGATGAGCGAAACTCCTGATGCAACAGGCGCCTTCCTCTTCGCGCCTGATCAGCAACTGGGATGTCTGGTCGTAGAGGGGTTACCACAACTTCCTGAAGACCAAACCTACCAGGTCTGGTTAGAACAGGGCGGTCAATTCGAGAGTCCAGGTACCTTTCGCGTCAATGATGCTGGAAATGGGTGGCTCGTTGTTGATAATGCCACACCTATAGATGATTTCAGCGTCGTCATCGTGACAGTCGAGTCTGTTGATGGCAGCACCAATCCAACCAATCCACCAGTCATTGGTGGACCTCTTTCTGTGTGAATTTGCGTTATGCTGACCGACCACGAAATCGCCCAAAGGCAACCAGTCTGGGAAGCTCTGTCAAACCTATGGTTAGATAATGAGCTGACAGACGTTGACTTAGATTGGATTGTAAAAGAGTGTCTCGCCTCTGGATATACGGTGGATGAGCTAACGAACATCTATCGCTACGAGGTTGCACCAGCGGTATATCTAAATCTGTACCAAGTTGCAGGGGAATGGGGAATGTTCGACGAAGCGTGGCTATATGAAGAGATTGTGACGTTAGAACGGTATAGAACACCACTGGGCCGTTGGTGGCTACGTCTTTCATTAACGCAATACATTATGACATCAATGACGCAAGATGAATGGCAGTATATTCTGCAACGGATTCAGGATAAGCAAAGATCGACCTGAACACTGTACCTAGCTACAGCCCTAAAAGCGAGAAATGATTTAGTCCTTAAACACACCTTCATTGCTACGCAACCAGCATCCTGATACTTAGTTAGGGAATGAAATTGCAGGACGTTGTTGGAAATCGTGCGCAATGAAATCATTGACCTGCTCCCGTACCCGACCTACTGCCCAACTAGACGTGTTCTCGCGAGTGAATCCCTGAGTGTTAAGTTGCTCCCACGCCTGTTCATATAAAACCTCTTCAACTGGTGAACGCATAACCCCATCCTGCACCCGTATCTGCTCCGCATGTACCAGGAGCCAACTTGCCCGCTGATACTCTCCTTGGCTAACATACGCACCTGCCAAACGTTCCAAGCATTCAGGAACACTGATCCACGAATCCATTACAGAAAAGTGCTGAAGACTCTGATTAAGCAATTCGATAGCAACAGTGTAATTACCACTAAAGACCGCAACCAACCCCAATCCACTCAAAGCCCGCGCCACGTTAAATCGATCCTGAAGGCGCTGCATAATTGCCAACCCCTCAGACAACAACATATGTGCCTCGTCTAACCGCAGCTGATAGCAGGCATTTGTCCCCAGATTCATCAGAAACAGCGCTTCTTCGTAGTGATATGACAACGAACGTGTATACGTCAAACCCTCCTCAAAACAAGCTTGCGCGGTAGTATGATCTCGTTGCAAAAGTGCCGAGTTGCCAAGATTAAGCAGATCATTGATGATTCCATGGGTATCCCCTAACTCACGCCGCACCTGCAAGCTAGCCTGATGGAATGCGATGGCCTGGTCATATCGCCCCTGTTCATCAGAGACACATCCAAGATTTGCTAGTAGATTAGCCGTATCACGGGGACAATCTACCCGCCGACAAAAGGCTAACCCTTCTTCAAAAAACGCACGGGCCTGTGCTAACTGTCCCTGATACCACACAATCATTCCACGCCGATTGAGTGCACGTGCTAACCCCAAGGCATCGTCCAAAAGGCGATAGCGTGCAATTGCATCATCTAACCAGACCGCTGCTTGAGCATAGTCACTGTACATCAGACTAAACCCGGCAGCGTTACTAAGAAGAGCGGCGTGAAGCGACGATGGCAATGTGTCGCTCAGAGCCATGGCCTGCTGGTGCCATAATATGCCTTCTTGCCACAGGCCGCGAATATACCAGAAGCGCCACAATGCGATGCAGAGTCGCGCTAGCAACACAGCATCACCCTGCTCTCGACACCATGTCAATGCCGCATGAATATTCCCAATTTCATAATCAAAATAATGCAAGACTTCTGTCTGAAGAGACCCTATAAGATCACTACTATACTGTTCAGCCCATTGCGTAAAATACTCCGCATGTCGTTGTTTCAGGATAGTTGCCTGACCTAATGCAAACAACTCTTCATGCGCCGCAGCACGGATGGTTTCCAACATCGTAAAGCGACGGTCATTGTGGGCAGTGTCCTGAGTGACTACCAGACTATACTCTAGCAACTTTGTGAGATGACGAGCAACCAGATCAGCTGCGTTACTATCTAGCTTTCCCTCACAGATAGCAGTAATGGCTTCAAGTGAACCGCCACCAGCAAACACACTCATACCGATAAAGATAGTCTGGGCTTCCTGATCGAGCAGCTCATAACTCCAGCGCACCGTTGCCTGTAACGAGTGCTGTCGTGGTGGTCCATCGCGTGAGGTGCGCGACAGGATCGTTACGTCTTGCATCAGGCGCTGAACCAATGACTCAGGATTCCAGATGAGCAATTGCGCGGCAGCCAGTTCCAGTGCCAGTGGCAAACCATCTACCTGACGACAGATCGTTGCGACAGCATTAGCATTGGCCTCTGTCAGTTGGAAATCGGGAAGCAACGCCTGCACACGTGTGACCAATAATGCTACTGCTGGATTAGCACTAAGTTGCGGGAGTGAGGTCACCTCTGTTTCTGCAGGTAGCGGAAGAGGCCCTACCCGAAATACCTGTTCTCCATTGATCTGCAACGGAACACGACTGGTGAGTAACAACACCGCCCTTGGGGCCATAGCCAAAATCTGTCGAACGAATGGAATTGCGTCAAGCAAATGATCAAAATTATCCAAAACGAGAAGTACTTCCCGATCCTGTAAACCTGTCAGCACCCGATCTGGTAATGAGTGTGATGTAGAACCAGGAAGTTCAAGGATAGACGTAACCACAATCAGGAGTTCATCTACCGAAGCAATAGAGGCGAGATCTACCACCAAAGCCCCCTCAGCAAACAACGGAAAGAGATGATCAGCAATCGCATAGGCCAGGCGTGTTTTGCCCACTCCTCCCAATCCCAACAAGGTAACCAGCCGAATGTCCTCGCGTTGCAGCAATGCCCCTACCGCTGCCAACTCGGTGGCACGCCCCAACATGGGTGTCAGCGGACGGAACCCATGCTGGTCACGGACACAGCAAGCTGTCCTTGTATCCATAACTTCACCCTTGGGGGAACGCCGTCCACTATGCGCCATCTCGAGAAAGGTAGCAACAGTATCTTCGGGAACATGCAGATGAGCCGCTAGCAATTTAGCCAACTGTTTAGAAGGATGACGTTCATTCGTTTCCAGCTTCCGAATGGTAGAAACCGAACAATCGACCTGTTCCGCTAACTCGACCTGACTCCAGCCCTGTGCAATGCGAAGGGTCTTGACCCAGACACCAAAAGAGCATGGATGATCCATATTAATCTTTCCCTTTTAGGTATGCCATAGAAGGATGAGCCATCCTACATATCGCAACGGTAGCTGTACCATCATATGTTAGACAATAAGTAGTATACGCATATGTAAGTACTATGGCAATAATATTTACTAAATAGTGAATAATCTATTTTAAATATATTGATTTGGTTAGTCCAACACTATCTCTCAATAGACCTTCTACTACTTTGATTTATCTTCGCACACAAATACAGGCCGATTAGTTAAAATTTTGTGTCACTTTTACCACCGAAGCCACCACACTTTGTGCTATGCTCCCCTCATATCACCATTGTTGATAAACGCATTCATCGTCGAAACGCCCGGCGCACAGCACACCATCCATCCCGAGACCATCTCTTCCGCCCGGCTTGTCTACAGCCAGAGGGATACATAGCGCATCCCTCAACATCCTAAGGAGCACATCGATAATGAAACGCTATGTCACCAAACTCGCCCTGTTACTGCTGCTACTAACACTACTCATGCCAGGTAGCCTGCCAACCGCCACCGCCGCCCCATCCAGCAAGATTGAATCAAGTCCTCAACTGACTGAATCAAGCCCTCAACTACGTGCAGGTGCAAGACGACTCAAAGTCTTTAAGCAAGACATACGAACGATGGATTGTGGTAACTTCCCTGCTTCGGTTTGCACACCAAATGGCCCCAATGATCCCGAAGATCAGGAGGCACTAATTGTAAACATTCTTATCCCAGAGGGAGCAACTGTTAGGCAACGTGTAACCGGACGTGGTCATCCGCCAGAATACATTGAGGATGTCTCTTGTTATGCTCCCTGGAAGCTATGGGATGGTCATAAATATAAACAAGTCGAAATTATTGTACAATATCCGCCAGGATATAATGGTGGACGATCAGAAAGCGTAGCAACATATCTTCAGGGTATTAGCCATAGACGAAAGTTTACAGGACTAAAAGAGCTACCCCAAAGCCGTGCATGTTCACATACAGTACAGGGAACCTCTTTACAACAAACCAAGTCATCAGGACGCTATAACCTTACGCCTGTAGCATATCGGTGCCGTAACTTCGAAGAGACATGGACTACAGAATATACCGTACGTAACTCTGCACGTCGCACTGACGTAAGAGATTTTTCGACAGGAAGAGTTTTTCTTCAAGTCTGTTACAATGGAATAAGCGCTTATCTGGAGGGTTATGAGACAAGCTTTCAACTGAGCAATGATGCCTCACGTCGTGGTTTTCGTCCTTTAGTTTCTAACTATGAAACTTTTATCACACCTCAGAATAGCAATAGAAATAATCTTACTTATTCCTCGATTCGCATAGTCTTTCGACCTTATTATGCCCGCCCTAACGCTGGTTTGAGATCCGTTGGTGTAATGGTTCCAGGGGTTAGTTTCAATGCAGGATGGAACGATAACGGAGCAGAAGTTAGGTACACTGAGTATGCAATCAATGTTGATATCGAGGGATGTTATATTCATAGTGGTGGTGGGGATCAACAAAAGAAATGTCCACATGGAAGGTTGCAATAACTTCCAAATATCCCTAACCCCTACATAAAATCCGTGTTATCCACGCCAGGGGCTCTGCTCTGGCGTGGGTTTTGTATGACACCTCATTACCTACCGCCCTGCTGCCACATCCAACAATGGTATACTTGGTGCTTCGGCAAGGTCTTGTGCGATAAGCATACCAAGCTGGTCTCGTATTCGACCCACCACCCAGCCGGACGTGTTCTCGCCAGTGAATCCTTGTATGTTGAGTTGCTCCCATGCCTGTTCATACAAGCGTTCTTCAACGGGCGGGCGTTTGCTACCTTCCTCTAACCGCATCTGTGCCGCACCAACCAAGAACCATTTTGCCTGTTGGTATTCTGCCTGATGGATAAATACATAAGCCAGTCGTTCCAAACACTCGGGAATATTGATCCACGAATCCAGCGCCACAAAAATGTGAATACTCTGGTGCAACAACTTTATAGCGGTATCAATATCGGCATCGAAGAAGGCAACTAAGCCAAGTGCATTGAGCGCCTGGGCCTCATTCAAACGATCCTGAAAACGTCGCACAATTGCTAATCCCTCAGTAATGTACCTATGTGCCTCGGTCAAGCGCATCTGGTACCCAGCACTCACTCCTACATTTATCAAAAGCAACCCTTCTTTATAGTGATATGACCACTTACGCGTATATGTTAGACCTTCCTCAAAACAAGCCTGTGCGGTGGCATAATCTCCTTGCAGTAAGACAGAATTACCGAGATTGAGCAAATCATGGACAATTCCATGAGCATCATCCAGACGGCGTCGCACTTGCAAACTTGCTTGATGAAATGCAATCGCCTGATCATACTGACCTTGTTCATTCACTACACAGCCCAGGTTCGCTAGAATCGTGGCAATATCGTACAGGGACTCGGCTTGTCGAGCATGGGCCAATCCCTCTTCAAAAGTCTGCTGGGCAAACATCAATTGCCCCTGATCCCATCGCACAATACCAAGCCGATTGAACGTCTGAGCCAACCCTAAAGGCTGATCTAACCTACGATACTGCTCAATAGCTTCATCCAACCAGGTGGTTGCACAACCATAATCATTGAGCATTAAGCTAAACCCACCCGCACCACTCAGAAGAGGCGCCTGCAACGTCGATGGCAACAGATCGATCAGAGTCAAAGCACGCTTATGCCACAGCAGCCCTTCATCCCATAAGCCACGAAGATACCAGAACCGCCACAGCGCCATACAGAGACGAGCCAGCAGGCTGGCAGCACGATGGTCATATGACCATACCAACGCCGTGCGAATGTTGCCCATCTCCTGTTCAAAGCGTTGAAGAAACACTACTTGTTGGGCTCCCTCCAACTCTCCCGTATACGTTTCAGACCACTGCGTAAAATACGCAGCATGCCGTTCCCTGAGCAGCGTAGTATCACCAACAGTGCGTAATTCCTCACCAGCTACTGCACGAATTGTCTCTAACATCGTGAAGCGACGATCTCCTTGACGAGAGTCCTGCGCTGCAACCAGACTATATTCGAGCAAGGTATTGAGATGCTGCGAAACCATTTGCTTTGCACGTTCATCTTCTGGATCAGTGCAGATGACTGTAATCGCTTCAAGGGTAGCCCCTCCAACAAAGACGCTCATAGACGCAAATAGTTGTTGGGCCTTTTGCCGCAAAAGATGATAGCTCCAGCGCACTGTTGCACTCAACGAATGCTGATATGAGGAAGCATCACGGGATGTACTGGTCAAAATCGTTATATCTTGTGCAATTCGCGCTGCCAGAGACTGCGGTCGCCAGACCCGCAACTGCGCGGCAGCCAATTCAAGGGCAAGTGGTAACCCATCAACTTGCTGGCAAATGGTCGCAATAGCATGGCTATTAGCATCGTTCAGTTCAAATTCTGGGTTGATCGCGTGGGCCCGTGCCACAAAAAGTGCGACGGAAGGCACCATCGCAAGTTGGTTTAGGATACGTATGTCTGTTTCAGTAGGTATGGCTAGCGGTGCAATACGAAATTCATACTCGCCATCGATTCGTAGTGGTGCCCGACTCGTGAGTAGGAATGTTATCTTTGGAACGGTCGCTAGTATCTGACGAATGATCGAGATAGCACTAAATAAATGGTCAATATTATCCAATACCAACAGGAGTTCTTGTCCCTGTAGTCCTACCAACACCCGATCTATCAGCGAATCGCCACTCGGGTTGGGAAGTTCAAGAGTGGTAGCCAGGAGCAAAAGCAACTCATCTACTGACGCAATCGATGTAAGATCCAGGATTTGTACCCCTTGGGCAAACATCGGATTCAGTTGATCGGCTAATGCATATGCTAACCGTGTTTTCCCGACACCACCAGGTCCCACAATAGTGAGGAGGCGCACTTCTGAGCGTTGGAGTAATGCAACTGCATTGGTCATTTCAAGATCTCGGCCTAACATTGCGGTTAGCGGACGAAATCCGTATTGATTACAGATAGGTGTTGGGCTGCTTGGACGCTGAAATGTAGGGTTTTGAGGCAACTGCCGCGAGGAATATGCTAACCCAAGAAAAGTAGCTAACTCATCTGCTGGCACCTCTAGATGATATGCCAGCAACTGGGCTAATTGACGAGAGGGATACCGTTCATCGATCTCGATCTTGCTGATAGTAGAAACCGAACAGCCAATCTGTTCTGCCAGTTCGCGCTGTGTCCATCGCCGCGTAGTACGAAATGTTTTAACCCAGAGTCCCAGAGAGCTTTGATAATGCATATACATCCTTCCAAAACACTGTGTAACGCTGTGATAGTTTTTGTGATAGTTTTTGTGATAGTTTTATGACCGAAATAATCAATATATTTAGTATACTTATATGTATTAATCATTACAACAAGATTCTTCTTTTTTGTAAAGACGTTTTTATGTCTATGAAGCTTATGGCAGAACATCTTTGCACAATATACAGAAAGGAGTATGCCTTTTACAAGTACCACATTTCTACGCGTAACTGCCACATTCAAAACAGATGTATCTCGTCGATACGCAAACAACGCTAGAAATATAAGGAATAGTAAGGTCGTTCGCCCAAACCACAATGTACAAACAAAGATATTAGATGTTAAAAAGAGGGTTACTCTATGAATCGTTTATCCAAACCACACTCACCATTCTGGAAATGTCTTGCTCTTACCTGTATTATCTTTGGGATACTTGGCAGCACACTACTGGCGCCAGCTACAACCCGGGCTGCACAAACAGTCACCTGCGATGATGGTAGCAGTAGTGGTATTAGTGGTTATACTCCCACCAGTGAATGTGCTCAATATCTGCAAATTAATGATTGCACACACAGCGATGCGCCAAACGGTCCAAAGGACACACTCACGTGTAATGGAACAATCACACCTCCATCAAAAGGAACACCACCGCCACCAGCGTGTGAAAATATTACGCTCAACGTCCAACCAAAGTTATATGCAGTTAGTTTTCCTTCTGGTACGAGACATCGTATTGAGCAGATCAATTTTCAGCAATCTATCTGTGTCGACTCATCAGGTCGCATAACCGAATGGAAAAGCCCACAACTTAGCGGGAGTAATGTTCTTTTTTATTTCAACGATAGAGGATTTACTAACCCTGCACCACCAAGTAGCAGTGATTTTCCCACATCAGTAACACGCTATGGATATAACACAGGGCAACGATTAGCAGCTTCCATCAACCCTCTTCCAGACTTCATTACATTAGGAGAATTTACCGTCTTGGTACGCTTCAATATCTCAGTTGTTCGAGGAGGAAGCAATCCACAAGCGTGTGTTGATGCAATTCTCCAGTCAGCGCCAGGATTGAGACTCCCATACTTGGAAGAAAACTATAGTTGTAGTGGGTAATCTTTCATAACCTACACAAGGCTACGTTTCTATTCTACAGTTCCTGCCTATTGTAGTTAGTCAGTAGGCAGGAACTGTAGCGGATAAGTAGCTCTATAATTAACCGCTTGTGTCGATTGTCGTTCACATGTTTGTAGAGTTAACGACCTTACGCTATGGCCCCGCTGCTACATCCAATAATGCCGTACTTGGCCATGCTAGCATTTCTTCATGACCTTGTGAGACAAGCACACCAATCTGGTCTCGTATTCGACCCACCGTCCAACCAGCAGTATCGTTGCTGGTGAAACCCTGTGCGTTGAGTTGGTCCCACGCCCACTTATACAAGCGTTCTTCAACAGGTGGACGCGTGTTACCCTCTTCCTCTCGCATCTGTGTAGCAATTACCAAAAGCCAGTGGGCACGTTGATACTGTTCTTGACAAATATAAGCATAGGCTAACCGTTCCAGACATTCAGGCAGCCAAACCCATCCTTCCACAGCGACAAAATGATGGATGCTCTTATTGAGGTAATCAATCGCAGTTGAACTATCATCATCAAAAAGCGCGACCAGCCCTAATGCACTCAAGACCTGCGCTTCGTTCGCCCGATCCTCGAAATGTTGCATAATCACCAACGCCTCATTCAGATACGCGTAGCCTTCGGCCTGATGCTTTTGAAAGGCTGCATTGGTACCCAGATTGATCAGGAACAACCCTTCTTTATAACGATACGCCAACGTTCGTGTACGCGTCAGGCCCTCTTCAAAACAACGCTGTGCCATGATATGGTCTTGCTGGTGTAAAGCCGAGTTACCGAGACTTAGTAGGTCATTGATGATGCCGTGGGCATCTCCCATTTGACGGCGGATCTGCAAACTCTCCTGATGACACACCCTGGCCTGTTCATACTGTCCTTGTTCGTTCAGCACACTGCCCAGGTTTGTAAGCACATTCGCCATATCATGGGAGCAATCGATCAAGCGACAGTGCGTGAGGCTTTCTTCTAACACGTGCTGGGCTTGGGACAATTTACCCTGCTGCCAAAGGATTAACGCATGCCGATTGAGTGCCTGCACCAAGCCATGGGGGTCATTCAAGGTACGATAGGCAGCAATCGCGGCTTCAATCCAGGGCAATGCCCGTGTACAATCACCGTACATCAGATCAAAGCCCGCCGCGCCACTCAACAGTGCTGCCTGGAGGGAGACAGGCAACGCTGCTTGCTGCAACGTATACTGATGCCATGACAAACCTTCATCCCAACATCCACGCAGATACCAGTACCGCCACAATGCAACACACAATCGCGCTAGCAAAACCACCTCACCCGACTCCTGACACCACCCCAAAGCGGCACGGATATTGCCCATCTCCTGATCCAGGTGTCGTAATGCCTCGACTTGTTCTTCACCCTGCAACACACCATTCCACTCCTCGGTCCGATGAATGAAATAGGTGGCATGACGGTGTCTGAGCAGGGCCTCAGTCTCTAGCGTCTCCAACTCTTCCTGTGCCACCACACGAATCGTCTCCAACATCGTAAAACGGCGGACACCCTGTTCGCTATCGTAGGCCACCACCAAACTATACTCCAGCAACGTGTTCAGTTGCTGTGCAATTAGCTCTTTGGAATTGTGTGCGGCTGAGTGAGCGCAAACAGCTGTAATCCCCTCCAGAGTGCCCCCACCAACAAAGATACTCATACCTACTAGAAGCTGTTGGGCCGGTGGTGTCAACAAATCATAGCTCCAACGTACCGTTGCCCGTAGTGAGTGCTGGCGGAGTGGTGTATCACGTGATGGGCTGGCCAACATCATGAGATCATGGACCAAACGCTCCGTTAGTTCAGTGGGACTCCAGACGCGTAGTTGCGCTGCTGCCAGTTCCAATGCCAATGGCAACCCATCGACTTGCCGACATAGCGTGGCAATTGCTGAGGCGTTGGTTTCCGTCACCTGAAAATCGGGTATCAATGCCTGTGCACGCGTCACTAAGAGGGCAACAGCAGGATTGGTGGTCAATTTGGGTAATGAGATAGTGGCTGTATCCTGCGGGACCTCCAAAGGAAGTAGTCGAAACTCATACTCACTGGCGATTCGCAATGGGGCACGACTGGTGAGCAGGAGCGTCAACCGAGGAATCGTCGCCAGCAGTTGGCGTATCAGGGGAATTGCGGCAAACAAACGATCAATATTGTCCAGCACCAACAGGAGCTCTTGCTCACGCAAACCCGCCAACACTCGTTCCTGCATTGAACGAGACTCGGAATTAGGCAGATCGAACATAGTGGCTAGCACCAACAGCAGATCATCCACCGACGTAACCGCAGTCAAATCCACGAGGTGCACACCTTGGGCAAACACCGATTGCAGATGATCAGCCAGCGCATAAGCCAGCCGGGTTTTCCCCACACCACCAGGTCCTAACACTGTAAGCAAGCGCATATCCGGGCGTTGGAGCAGTTCTATGGCCGTCAGGAGTTCGGTACTGCGCCCCAGCATGGGTGTCAGTGGGCGAAACCCATGCTGATCGCACACATGCGTTGACGAGTCAGGTGAGAATAACGAGCCTTTGGGTGTCTCACGCACAGGTTGCACCATAGCCAGAAAAGCTGGTACCTCATCCAGTGGAACCGCAAGATGATCAGCGAGGAGCTTGGCCAATTGAACCGAGGGATGCCGTTCGTCACTTTCAACCTTCCGAATAGTCGATACCGAACAGCCAATACGGTAAGCAATTTCACGCTGAGTCCATCCATGAGTAACACGGAGGGTCTTGACCCAGGTGCCAAAGGAATGATAGTAGTGCATGATGGTCCTTTCCCAAGACGACATACATATCAGGTGTGGCACTTTTGTGGCGCTTTTGTGGCACTTGTACCACCGAAGCAACAACCAAATGTAGTATACTCGAAATGTCTAGCTCCTCTAACCATATACGACGCACTGGTGAAGACCACGTTAGAAGCAAATGGGAGGAGCCGCATGCCCAAAGCACTACGTTCTATTGGGCATAGCAATGCGTTAAAACCGTCCATCTATCCATCGCGACACGTCACGCCCAACACGACATGTTCCACGGTTAACGCCACGTATCCGCGAGAAAACTCTCAGGAAACACTGTATGTATGCACAGCAAACAGTTGATGCATGGCTTCGTTGACCAGTTCGCCCGAACGACTCATACACGTAGGTTGCCAGCGCTCACGAAGCAGAGCTGGTTCGGTCTGAAGTAGTAATCTGTTGTAATCAAGGAGAATACGTTCTATGCTGAAACGTTTATTCGTCACATCGCCATCCATCTGGCGTCGCTTCGCTCTCGTTGCTATTATCTTTGGATTGCTCGGAAACGTCTTTTTAATGCCACTGCCAGTCAGTGCTGCAAAAGAGGGGCATTGTGATGATGGTGGGCCCAGATCGAAAGGTAAGGGCGGTGGTTATGAACCTGGAAGTGAATGTGCTTATTATGTCAAAATCGGCTGTAAGTGGCTTTCTGACTCACCTGGAGGACCAAAAGATGATGTAAGATGTGCATTTGACATTCCAGAAGAATGGGAGTGTGCAACTCCTAACGGGATTATTACTGTCCCGAGAGATGATGTAAACGCGTTGTTATGGAGACTACAAAAAGAGGAGCGTTACACGGATAAGGAAATAGAGCAATTTCGCACATCTCCATGTCTATTGTACAAACCTGAAGGTCCAGGTGATCCAGGAAATAAAGAAAACCGGCGCCTTCCTAATAGCAGGCCTCTCACTAATGATGTGCTGGTACCTGTCCGTATTTTCGGGGTTGATATTCCTTTCACTAAAAGACGTGTGGTACACACCCAGTTACGGCTTAATCTGAGTGAGCCAACGGTAGGGCATATCCAAATGCGAGGCGAGTTTGAGGCGGTTCAACCTCGCGATAATTGGGTAGTTGTGGACGATAGTGATCAAATCACGTGCAGTGAATATGTTGAAGATGACACAAATCGGTCTCGATGTACGGTGTCTGTCACCATAAGTAAACCTGGAAACTGGCAATTTGATCTCAATTTATTGGAAAGTGAGAATGGTACACCAGAAGTGAGCGTGGGGCGGACTCAAAGTGATACTACACTCACGTTTCAATGGCTCTACAGAGCACAACTCTCTGACCGCAATGGGAGGCGCGGCTATAGCGTCTACGCGGCAGGGGAGGGCGACCAACCAATTTTATTTATACCAGGGGAAAAATAGTATGACATATTCATGTACGAGCGTTCTATAGCATAACGAAGTGAGACAGTATAATCAGATAAACTCCATTTCTGGTCTTACTGTCTCCAGTTGAACACTATAAACCATTCCCAACCACCTACTCCACTACCCCGCATCCAACACCACCTCATCTGATCCTACCGATGGTTCCTGCGCCCCACCTGCAAGCCATGCACGTACCTGACCTACTTCATATCCTCGCAACTGCTCAGGAGTGAACCCCTGTTCCAGAAGCTGCTCCCAAGCTTGTTGATACAGGCGCTCTTCGACCGGAGGGCGCTTACTGCCATCCTTTATGCGCAGATCCATGGCACAAAGGAGCACCCAATGAGCATGCTGATACTGCGCTTTGCCAATATAGGCATAGGCTAAACGCTCCAAAAGTTCAGGAACTTTCAACCACAAATCTGAAGCTGCCAATACTTGCACGCTTTGGTTGAGTAAAACAACAGCACGATCAAAATCACCTTGAAAGTATGCTACTAACCCCAAACTACCAAGCGCATGCGCTTGGCCTAGCTCATTCTCAGAGCGTTGTGTCAATACCGAAGCCTGTGTAAGAATTGTATGTGCCTCTGGCAAACATCCCTTATAACAGGCATTGAGTCCTAGATTGACCAAAAAAAGCCATTCTTCTTGATCATATGCCGATGCACGAACACAGGCCAGTCCCTCTTCGAGAAACGTCTGAGCAGTCAGGTAATCTCCCTGTACCAAAGCTACCTTACCAAGATTGAGAAGATCGGCTGTGGTACCATATGTATCATCTAAACCACGACGTATCTGAAGACTCGCTTGATGAAATGCCATGGCCTGATCATAATGGCCCTGCTCATCAACGACACATCCCAGATTTCCCAGGATATTCGCGGTGTCACGGGGCGAATCGATACGCCGGGAGTGAGCCAAACCTTCTTCAAAAAGCTGCCGGGCTTGCGCCAAACGTCCCTGATACCATTCGGCAATACCAAGCCGATTTAATGTCCGCATCATCCCTGCTCCATCATCTAGTGAACGATAAAGGCGTATCGCTTCATCCAACCATTCTTCCGAGCGAACATAATCACTATACAAAAGACTGAGGCCACCAGCCCCACTAAGCAATGCTGCCCGCAATGTTGGAGCTAATGCCCCCTCTAAAGTAATGGCCCGCTGGTGCCATGTCAAGGCCTCATCCCACAACCCACGAACGTACCAGTACCGCCACAGAGCAACACAGAGACGAGCAAGTAGAGCCGATAGCGCGTGCGTATATGCCCATGTCAGAGCGAGACGTATATTGCCAATTTCTTTATCAATGTGCTGTAGTACCTCAGCTTGGCGACCTGCATCCAAATCAACAACACACAACTCAAGCCAGTTTGCAAAATAGGTAGCATGGTGCTGTTTCAGTTGTTCTTCATGATTGAGGCTACACAACTCTTCGAAAGCCACCGAGCGAATCGTTTCAAGCATTGTAAAGCGTTGTTCATCCAAAACAGTTGTATGCGCCACAACCAAACTATATTCCACAAGCGTATTGAGTTGTTGAACAACCAAGTCTTCAGTGCATCCCACATCCAATGCAACACAAACGGAAGTAATAGCTTCAAGAGTCGCCCCGCCAGCAAAGACACTCAAATATGCAAAAAGGTGCTGAACAGGCTGGTCCAGAAGATCATAGCTTCGTCGCACGGTGGCCTGGAGCGAATGTTGATACGAATCACTACGAGACGTACTAGTCAAGATCGACATATCCTGTGCTAACCGATCTGTTAATGCCTGAGGACTCCAGATACGTAACTGAGCTGAGGCCAGTTCCAGAGCTAACGGCAACCCATCAACTTGCCGGCAAATAGTGGCAATGGCGTCAGCATTAGCATTGGTGAGTTGGAACTCTGGATTCATTGCCTGAGTCCGTGCAATCAGTAGTGTTATAGCAGGAATAACGCATAGTCGGGAAAGATCAGTCGCATCGGCTTCGGTAGGTACGTCCAACGGTACCAAACGAAATTCGTGTTCACCGTCGATCCGCAAAGGGGCACGACTAGTAACTAACAATGTAACTCCAGGGGCTGCTGCCAATATCTGACGAAGTACCGGGATAGCATCAAACAAATGATCAATATTGTCCAGCACCAACAAAAGCTCTTGCTCCTGCAAACCTGCTAGTACCCGATCCACCTGTGAACGTGTCTCTGGATTGGGAAGATTAAGAGTTGTGGCTAACACCAGAAGTAACTCATCTACTGACGAGATGGAAGTCAGATCCGTTATTTGGACGCCTTGTGCAAATACAGGATACACCTGATCCGTCAATGCATAGGCCAGCCGTGTTTTACCAACACCTCCGGGCCCCAATAATGTCAGCAACCGCAGTTCTGGGCGTTGGAGCAGGTCTGCCACAGTCCTAAGTGCGGTAGCCCGCCCTAACATCGGTGTTAGCGGGCGAAAGCCATGTTGATTGCATATCAGCGTAACACGACTCGGAGATGGAGCCGTATCGTCTTGCGGTAGTGGTCGTAAGGGATGGGCTGCATCAAGAAAAGCGGTCAACTGATCTTCCGGCACGTGCAAATGTTGTGCTAATAACTGAGCCAATTGGAGCGAGGGGGACCGTTCGTCTATTTCAATCTTGCGAATCGTCGATAGTGAACACCCAACTTGATCTGCTAGCTCTCGTTGGGTCCATCGTTGAGTAGTGCGTAAGGTCTTCACCCACAAGCCAAAGGAACTTAAATAAGACATACCTGGCCTTTCGTAACACTACATACTGCCAGTGGTATTTTTTGTGTCACTTTTTGTGATACTTGTACCACCAAAATACCTTCTCTTTTCAGTATACTCATCTATGTAGCTTATCGCAACAATATCTCTACCTTTAGTGAAGAGATTGTTACATAAACAATCAAGTTTCTCAAAGAAAGGAACATGCCTTACGCATACCGTACCAGGGACCCGTTGCATCTCATAGCAATGTGGTTTGCTATACATAACCATTGGTAGCGCTGCGCTCAGGAAATAGAACTGGATGAGAAGGTACTGTGACATACTCGGATCACGATCAATATGTAGATTATGTTATACACATAGCTATGGATGGTTTATCCAAAAACGCACTGATCACCCGTACAACGATTCACTCTCATCGGTCTACTTTATCGTTTGACCCACTACATCCATCAGTGCCAATTGGACGGATACCATAACCCTCACAAAACCGCACTGCGCCCTTTCCATACCAAAACAAACCCACCTGCCATGAGAGCGGATGAAAAAATGATCACAGGTGTGGTACTTTTTGTGTCACTTTTTGTGTCACTTGTACCACTGACAGTTTTCCTTTTCTAAGTATACTCAACAGCAAGGCCATAACATTATTTCTACATTTCACAAATATCTTGTTATGACTTTTTCATATATGGCATTACAGCCCCACCAAAGCTACACCTTTGGAAAGGAGTTATGCATCGTAATGACAGCGCAGTGGAACGTGAAGGAAAGTAATCAAATAGCGTTCCAGTGCTAACTGAAGCACACGTATGGTACGAGCTGTTCTACCTCGAAGTACGTTTGTTTGGTTCAACAAAGCAACGCAGTTGCTCTCATGCACTTATTACCTTTCAGGAGGCTATGCATCTACTATCACAACGTGGCACACATAACCTTGGAGAGGCAGATCATATACGTGTGAGGCACCATCTGCGTGGCAATAGATTGACTCCCAACCGCCTTCTTATCACTACTCATCCATTCCATCGTGGTACATCAAGTTCTATTCTATATAACTACTATTAACTCTTTCTATGATACGTTCATTATCTCAGGTACATAAGGAGATTACTATGTTACCTCGAACATACTACCACAGCTGGTTATCCTGTGGCCTCATAGGGTGTTTACTACTGACCCTATGGGTTTCCACGCTGACCAACATTCAGCCACCTGCTGAGGCAGCGCCACAAGTTGCTCAACAACCCAACACGGACACCGTATCGAACCCCTCGCTGGATATGGGTCTCAGTGGTCTCACGAGTAATGCGACACAGCTCCCCTTTATTGATGTCTTTAAATCTTCCAAACCCTGGCGCATTGAAGGGTCAGACGGATCAAAACAGCTTACGTTAGACTTAGATAAAGACGGCTGGCTACGCTCGATGCCCGCTCCTGATGTCAAAGTCGCAACCATGCTGCTTGATGTTACGCCTGGCGAATTTCCTGCCGGACGTTATGTGGTGTTGTATGACGGTGCAGGTACCCTTGAGTACGCCATTGCGGGAAACCTGCTGGAGGAAGAATCGGTTCCGGGACGCCATATCGTAGAGGTGAGGGACGATAAACCTCGACTGGTAATACGCATCCTCGACACGGATCCTCGTAACACCGGTAACTACATCCACAACATTCGGGTGATTCATGAAGACAATCTCCCATTGTATGAGACAGGCGAGATCTTCAACCCCGTCTGGATCGACAAAATCGAAGACTTTCGCTCAATCCGCTTTATGGATTGGATGGCAACCAATGGCTCCCCCCAGAAAACCTGGGCTGATCGCCCCAGGCCTGATACAGCAAGATGGGTGGGCAGCGGTGTGCCAGTAGAAGTGATGATCGCATTAGCGAATAAGATCAAGGCAGACCCCTGGTTCAACATACCCCACATGGCCAATGACAAGTATATTCGCAACTTTGCCAAGATGGTCGAAGAACAGCTCGACCCAGATCTCAAGGCTTATTTTGAGCTCTCCAATGAAGTCTGGAACCCCATGTTCGCTCAGTCTGACTATGCCTATGAGCAAGGCAAAGCACGCTGGGGCAAAGGCAGCAGTGACGTAAAACAGCAATGGTATGGGATGCGCTCCGCCCAAATGGCCGACATCCTCACCGATGTGTATGGAAGCGAGGCAGACACTCGGTTGGTGCGAGTCATAGCTACTCGTACCCGTTTTCAAGGTGTCGAGCAACCTATTCTGAAAGCTCCAGCCTGGGTAGCTGAGGGCAATGATCCACCCTACACCCGCTTTGACGCCTACGCGATTGCAGGCTACTTCAGTGCTGAACTTGGCAAGGTTGACAACATACCAACAGTCAAACAGTGGATTAGAAATGAGCCAGATGGCGGCTTTCGTAAGGCGCTGGAACAGTTGCGTGATGGACGACACTTTGCGACAACAGCCTTAGTACAGGATCGGATCAATACTACATTTGTCTACCACGGAGGTGTTGCCAAAGAGTATGATCTGGATATGGTCGTCTACGAAGGTGGCACTCATATAGTAGGCAAAAGGGGCACAAATAGTCAAGGGGAACCTGTCAATGGTATTGATGATGAAGAGTTAACCGAGTTCTTTATTGCGCTGAACCGCCACCCCGGTATGAAAGATCTCTACACGATATTACTCGAGGGCTGGAAGGAACAAGGCGGCACGCTATTCCAACACTTTGTCGATGTGGCTGAACCATCGAAATATGGAAGTTGGGGTGCCTTGGCGCACCTGTACGACGAAACTCCGCGCTGGGAAGCCCTCACAGACTTCAACGCCAACGTTCCTGCATGGTGGGAAAACCGCCCAGACGATACCTTTGTTGATGGGGCATTTGTGGAGGGCAATACAGGAGACGCGATGCTACACGAAAGCACAGAACGAGGCGGCACTCCCGATAACGAATAGCGTCGTCGTTGCTTGGATTGTGCCACTGCCGTCCACAGCAGTGGTGAGATGCTTACCCATTTCTATAGAAACCCTGAAAGGTGCTTATACTCTTTCAGGGTTTTTTATACACTCCAATTCCACTTACATGCGGCATTCCTAGAACTACTATCGGGCTCCAAGTCCCAACCGAGACACGAAGACAAAATGGATCAGAAGCAGCAAAAGCAGTCCTACCCTATTGACTTCATGCACCAATGACCAAACAGATCAACACAAGCAAGCTGATACGATCGCCTCATCACACAGTCACACCTTTTTCCCTTCTCCACCAGAACCCACTCAGAAAATAGTTGCAGACAATCTTACCGTTGTGGTACTTTTTGTGTCACTGTTTGTGTCACTTGTACCACTGCAATTCTCGCTTTTTTGAGTACAATTAGTTCATAACACTATTTTCACTTTTTTGCTTTATTGGTATGACAGTTCTATACGTCATACTACATCGTACTAGCCAACTATAGCCATCAAATGTAGAAAGGAGGTATTCATTATGTGTACGCGTGACATCGCAATTCGATGGTGAAGCACTATATGGACAGGGCGAAATCATATAGACTGTGCAGCGACCGCACCAACGCTTTGCACAACAGCAAACATCCATTCCAACACATGTCACGCACATACCACGACCCTCCTTCCTGCCGCACAGGTAATACATAGGGTGCCTGTGCGGCACACTATTACAGCTACACCAAGCTCACTCTACAGCATTCATACCTAAGCAATATCACTTCACTATACAGACACACTACTATGGCCTCGTGAAGCTGGCTTTGTTCCTCTCTTGATACACACGTTTACTCACTTTATCTCCCAAGGAATATATTCATACTAGGGCAAAAACACGTCCCTTTATTACCGCAAACCCATTCACCCACTAAGTAAATAGTTAGAGACAATCTTACCTTTTGTGGTACTTTTTGTGTCACTTGTACCACTGACATTTCTACCCTTTAGTTATACAATCAGTGGTAAATCATAACATTATTTCTACTTTTATTAAGTCATTGTTATGAGAATTTCATGCATACGGCTGAACTAACCATTGTCATCCCATGTTTGGAAAGGAGGCCGACATTATCGTGACAATGTAGTAAAACCATGTACCACACCAACCACATCTATGTCACATGAGATGCATACAGGTGGAAACCAACACGTTAATGAGTCCGGTACAGTCCATGTCAACCAGCGTTCATCAACAATTGCAGTGGCCACATATGGCAAATGTGGCTTGCAAAAGCACCACTCACCCCATAGTGATGGTCATCCAGGTCTGTTTTAGGTATTTGCTCATAGTTTTAAGGAGATTATTATGCGTTTATGTCAACGTTACTTGGTATATGCCTTGGTAGGCATACTCCTGTTCAGTGGTCTTCTGGTCGCCACCCCGCAACGTGCCACAGCCGCTCCCGCCTGGCCCATCGTAAGCCCCGGTGAAAGCAATGAAAATGTGGTTACCTTACAATATACCCTACGCTTTAGAGGGTATTCGCTCTCTGTGGATGGCGCATTTAGTCCAGAAACCGAAAACGTCGTGCGACAGTTCCAGCAAGCCCACGGTCTCGCGGTCGATGGGGTTGTTGGCGGCCAGACCTGGGAACGCCTTGTGCATCAAGTCGTCCTTGGGGACCACAACGATGTCGTATTGGCACTACAACGTCAACTGAATAACAAGTATGGCTATAGCTTGCTGGCAGATGGTGCCTTTGGAATCGATACAGATGGCGCTGTCAAAGATTTTCAAGCCTCACGGCAACTGGCTGCAGATGGCGTTGTTGGTTTAAATACCTGGGCGGCATTGCTTGGTAACAGTAGTGGGGATGATCCCGGTGGACCTGGCGATCCCGGTGGAATTTCACCTGCCTCCCAGGCTCAAATGGATGCCATGTATGCCCACGCCCGTGCTCAGAGTCTGGGCAAAGTACCCGATGGGTACTGCTATGAGCACGTATCATACTTCATCGATGCAGTAGGCTATGGGTACATCGCCGTCAATGGCTTCAATGCGGCTATTGACCCCAACTACTACCGATATGCACGCCAGTTTGCCGAATATCTTAACCAGAATGGCAATGCCGAACGATTGGGCATGCGCCGTCTCAATCTGGATAATCCTTATCATGCTCCGGCCGGCGCTATCATCGTCGTTCGTGCTGGCGCACCTGGTACCTATCACGCCACTGCTGGTGACATTTCGATTGCTGGAGGAAATGGCGAATTCTACAATGGTGGGATGATGGATTATAAAGGTGAAGCTGGCTATTATCCTGGCAATGACTTCGTATTGGGGATTTATGTACCCAATATCTAACGCATCTCTGACCGCTCCCTACACAATCACTCGTGAGGGACCTTGAACAAGACTGAAGCACATTCTAACTAACATTGCGGAAATACATGTCTCTCCTCCTGGCCGCACAGGTGCTATCTAGGGCATCTGTGCGGCACATAGTGTGGTCAAAGCCAACATTATGCTGTTCCGCACGTGAGCAACAGGTCATACCTTAGGTGCGTTTGCAAAAGCGCTTGCACTATCCACGCGCTTCGGTTCCGCTACCTGCCTCTTCGCCAACAATATAGACAAACCTACTCTCACGCTTATAGTATCATTTGTGTCACTGTTTGTGTCACTTGTACCACTGACATTTCTCCTCTTTTTTGTATACTCAATAGCAAGTCATCAACATATTTTCACTTTTGCACGTTTATTGTGGTGACAATTTCATACATCGTTATCAAACATAGAAAGGAGGGATTTACTATACCTAACAGCGCAAGTAGCTCGTGCCACACTATATGAATGGGGCAGAACCATATAGATAGCACAGCTACGACATCAGCGCTTGGCAGAACAGCAGGCCTCCACTTCAGCGTATGTCACGTGCATACTACAATCCTCCGCTAGTCGCGCAGGTGTTACCTAGGACATCTGCGCGACAAACCTTACTTCCAAGATTTACCACGATCCAAACCACCCCAGTTGTAAGCGTAGCCACCCCTATCAAATCCACAGTAACACCAAGTCCGTCGATTTTGCTACCACTGCTGTACCAGTGTGCGTCTATCACTACTATTTCCTCTGCTCTGGAAGAAGCTGGAAGAGCCACTTATGCCTGTGGTACCATTTGTGGCGCTTTTTGTGTTACTTGTACCACTGACATTCACTCTTTTTTACGTATAATCCCAAGTAAGCCGTTACATTCTTTGCACTTTTGTCCGACAACTGGTAGATACATTCTGTCTGTGTGCTGTCACACATGGCATTTCGTACACTAGTAAGGAGGTTGTACTCTGCTCAAGCCATAGAACCAAGTAAGAGTCTGTGGTGGTCCACGCCGACCACTATTAATAGTTTACGGCTTTATCTGATGAAAGGATACTACTATGTCCGGCTTCGCCAAATTGTACGGATCGCCTTGGAAGTGGCTCGCCCTCGTTGCGCTGATCATCGGAGTGCTTGGTAGTATGTTCGTTCCCCCCATGTCCGTCAGTGCTAGCCACACCGTTACCTGCGATGATGGTGGTACTGGTGGGGGTGTCGCTGGATATAAGCCAGGCAGCGAGTGTGACCGATTGCTACGGACCTACCAATGCACTCATAGTGACTCTCCTGCTGGACCAACGGATACATTGACATGTGCTTTACCCGTACCCACACCCGCACCACCCACGCCCGTGCCACCCACACCCGCACCACCCACGCCCGTGCCACCTACCCCCACACCCACACCACAGATCTGGGATTGTGGCAATAGCATTGTCTTCACCGAGGACGATCTAGATCTCTTAAGCGAAGTAACCCGACAACTCGGCATGTCGTCCTTTAGCTCTACAAATCCTTGTAGCATACTTGAGGCAGAAGCTAGCGTAACAGTCAGCGAGCCATTCAACAACGTAATAGAACGGTCTAGCGATGGTATTATTCCAAACGAACGCTGTTTTGGTACAGTAGTGGGCGGTTTTTTCAATGGTACAGATCGTGACCCAGCAGGCATTTACATTGATGGAGCGGTCGAATATTGTACTGATGGTCAGCGCATCTATGGTGAAACAGGCACACTAGACGCACTAGACACACAACCCTCATTTGAAGGCGCTATAGATGGCGGGTTTAATTTTCCGGAGGAAGGAAGCCACGTCAGTAGAGCAACCCTAGATTGTGGTAGTAACAACGACGCAAATATTGACTCACAAAGATGGATGCTACGTAATGGCTATTTTACAGGGTCGTTTGTTACTCACGCCTCGGACAAATGTGAGCTTTTCTTCAAATTCGGTAACCAACAGAAACTCATCAACACCTTTGACGTCTACTATAGTACTTCGATCAATGCCTCTACTTCCGGCTCAACCGATCCGGCCAACTCATTCGTAGAAATCACTGAAGTGTCTATTGATAAAGCACTTCCTGCACTACCCGATCCACAAACCTGGGATTGTGGTGATGGCGTTGTCTTTACCGAAAACGATTTTGATGACCTCATCGCAGCAGCCGACTTCTTGGGGGTGTCTTTCGACCCCACCAACCCCTGTACCCTCCTGGACGCTGAGGTAAGCGTGTCCGTGGGAGAAACGAAAAACGAAGTCAAGGAACTACCTGGTGGATCCAAAGAAGAAAACGAAAGATGCTATGAAAGCACCTATGAAGTGGATATCGACAATTTACTTGGATTGCAAACGCTGGCCACTGTGAACGCCGGGTATTACTATTGTACAAATGGGCTGATCGTCTATGGCAATCCTGGCGAGACAGACAGTACACCCGTCTTCACCGGCGACATCGATCCGAATGGTGGGATTGTTCTCCTATGGGAAATCACCTGTGACGATGTGACGGTGACAAATGGCGACGGTGCCTGGCAGCCCCACAACGGCCAGAACCGCGGCTCCTTTGTGACCCGAGCTGATGCTGATTGTCATGCACATTTGGTTACTCAGACCGCAGGGAATCTGACAAAAATCAACACTATGAATATCAATTTTATTACCACGGTCTATGCCAACGATGGATCGAGTACCGATCCGGAAACCTCTCTTGTAGACGTTATCTTAGAATAAGGTTTGACCTCCTGCGCTCATTGGGGTAACAACTAGGCCACGAGAAACTTCAGTTTCCCGTGGCCTAGGCTACATACACCCACGAACGGCAACCAGACTGTACATCTCCCCACCGCGCACGACCAAATCCGTTTGGACACCCATCAACGCTGCGACAAGAAAATAGATTGGCGATCCCACAAACCATTGCCCCCTCCACCGCGCAAACTTGGCGAAATGCTCTGGTTGCGCTATGATACGCAAGCGTGAGGATTCGCAATATAAACGTGTATGTACAAACGAATGAATAACAAAACCTATAAACAGCAGCAATACCTGTGGATGATGATCGCAGGGATAATCTGGCTCTGTATCGGATGCAGCACTGTGGAGGTACAGCCGCCGCCTGCCGCCATCACACCGACTGCCACCCTTGCCGTTGCCGTCATTCCCACCCCTGCAACACTACCAACTCCAGACATCAATCCAATACCGACGGTTACACCGACACCACCACCTTCGCCAACACCTGATCTGGCGGCGCTAATCGAAGACGACGAAGAGCCATTTGAGTATCAATGGCCCGCGTATCAGCCAGAAGGCTTTACACTTGCCCCCAACGAATCAAGGGTAGCGCGTGATGAAGAAGTACCATTTGGTGGGGTCGGGTTCTTTGTTGTGACGTTTAACGCCGCCACCGAGAAACTGGTGGTCGGAGGTGGGTCAACCGAGGCGCTTCCACTCCAGGGTGAGCAACAAGTCGTCACAATTGGTGAGCGCGAAGGACAACTTATAACCAGTGGCGACCAACGCCAGATTCGTCTTGAGCAAGCTAATAGTCACGTGTTCATCTATGGTTTTGGCGTGAGTGAAGAGGAAATCATACAGGTCGCGGAGTCACTTGAGCCTATTTCCGTCACTGAGCTACGGTCACGCGTCAATCAGGCCGGCGTCGCTCCCAGCACCAATGAGTAATCAATCCCAGTCATCGTAGTCGAAGTCGTCATCGTCGCAGCGAGGGCAATCATCGTCGCCATAGGGGCCATGAAGGGGGCAGTCGTCACCAGGATCATCATAGGAAAAAATGTAGTTGAACATTGAAAGTGCTCCTGTGTCATACGAGACAATATAGTGTGTATGAACACAGGATACTGGGCCACAACTTGTACTACCAAGCTCCGTACATTACAGAGTCATGACCGCAGTTCGGTGAAGCGCTGCTCATCACCAGCGGCAATCGCCAGACCCGATGCAACACTGGTGTAGACATCGATCTCGCGGAGTTTTTCTTCGCCAAAACGCTCGGTCAGCATACTCACGTAGCGCGGAATTCGCGAGGACCCACCGGTACGCAGCACCACATCGATCTCATCGTGGGTCATGCCAGCAGCCTCGACAGCCCGATCCACGCATGCCGCCACCTGACGCACGTCTGGGCCGATCAGCCGATGAAAATCCCACCGCTCAAGCGGCTCTTCAAACTGGATACCCGGTACATCCATCCTGATCGCCGTACTGCGGTTATTACTGAGACGGATTTTGGCTCGCTCGACTTCTTCATACATGGGCAGGCCATAATTTTCACGTACTAATGTCCGCAGCATCGTCAACTCGTGCGGTTTATCGCCAATGCGAATCGCTTCATCAATAATCTCAAGGTATTTTGGTTGGGTTAGGTCGATAATGCTTTGCCACTCACCCAGATGATCATGGATCACAGCAGGGAAGGGTAGCTTACGTGGTCCGGTTGTGGCGCCCGCCCCAAAATGTGGGAGTAGTTTGCCCATCACAATGCGCCGATCCATCAAGTCTCCACCGACCGGCACACCATCAGTCGCGAGAACTTCGTGGGCACCAAACTGGTCAATTCGCATCACCGTCACGTCAAGCGTACCACCACCAAAATCGAAGACAAGGATATGCTCTTCGCTTGTGGCCGTCGAGGCATAGGCCAGCGCCGCAGCCGTTGGTTCAGGCAAAAAAGCCACGTCATCAAGACCGGCTAGCTCACATGCCCGACCCATGCGTGCAATCGCCAGTCGGTTAACCTCAGGGTCTTCAGAGTAGTTTACCGGGCGGCCTACGACCATACCCGTCACTTCCTCACCAGTTTCGTCTTCGATGTTCTTACGAATGATGCCCAGAACGACGGCAATCAACGCCTCAAGTGAGTACTTCTTGCCAAAG
>JBCDFA010000059.1:0-26813 GCA_039178835.1 Chloroflexota bacterium | reverse complement strand
TCCTGCTTGTGCCTCACTTTGCGGAAATGTGGTCCAATCGCGTCCCTGTTGCTCTAGTCGATCTGCACCAAGGCGACCAAGCTGAACATTAAAGGGTGGGGCATTGTTAGGGTGAATCTCTAATCGATTCCGTTCAAACCATTGCACCTGGAGTGGTTGTCCTTCGATTATTTCTTCCTGCTGTGGTGTGATCGGGAAGCCAAAGACCGCCAGACCACCATTGCCCTCCCAGAAAGCACGGATCGGTCCCGTGATACAGAATCCCGTTTCGGGAAAACAACGCTCATCGGTCTGAGCAGTCACTGGTTCTACGAGCGTGGATGTCAAGAGAGTGCCTACCACAAAAACAGCAACAATCAACTGCAAGCGACGCATGCTTCTACTCCTCATAAATCCATTATCAATGAGCACGATGGGCTATATCATCTGCACGTGCATTGTACCACGAGTGGCAGAAGGCGTAATTGTTGTACAATGTAAGTACAGCAAATGGATACATACTCTGTTAGCTCTTGCGTGTGTTTCGATACTATGTAGGCTATGCAAGGATTCAAAGGAGGATCTGCCATGCAAGTAGAACTTGCCTATGGTCGTGGTCGGCTGGCAGTCGAGATTCCCGATCACGCTGTGGTGATTACGCCTGAAGAGTTACCCGGTTTAGCTGATGAGTACGCTGCATTTGAGGCTGCGGTACGCCAGCCAATAGGTACCGCATCGCTCCGCGATCTGGCCAAAGCCGACTCGACCGTGGCGATTGTGATTGCCGATATTACCCGCCCCTCGCCGAGTGAGCGATTAGTGCCATGGATTATGAATGAATTGTCGCATGTACCACGCGAGAATTTTGTCATCGTGAATGGTACTGGCTCGCATCGAGCAAACACCCGTGAAGAACTCATCCAGATGCTTGGCGAAGATGTGGTTAACACGGTACGGGTCGTGAACAATGATGCATTTGATGATGCAACACTCACACATCTGGGCCGCACTAGTTATGGTGGCGAAATCTGGCTCAATAACGATTATCTCCAGGCTGATGTACGTATCGTCACCGGCTTTATCGAACCACACTTTTTTGCCGGTTTTAGTGGCGGCCCAAAGGGTATTGTGCCGGGTGTCGTCGGCATCAAGACCATTATGCATTTGCACAACGCTGAAATGATCGGCCATCCGCTTTCAACATGGACGTTGTTGGAAGGAAACCCCGTACAGGGCGAGATTCGCGAGGCGGTCGCGATGGCTCCACCACAGTTTATGGTGAATGTAGCGATCAACTCGCAACGCCAGATTACCGGACTATGGGCTGGCCATTACATCGAGGCACACGAAGTAGGCTGTCGGTTTGTAGCAGAACATGCGACGCGACCTGTGGAAGAATCTTTCGACATTGTCATTACCACCAACAGCGGCTATCCACTCGATCAAAATCTGTATCAAACTGTCAAAGGTATGAGTGCCGCAGCACGCATTGTGAAGCCAGACGGCGCTATTATTGCTGTGTCAGAGTGTAGCGATGGCTTGCCAGACCATGGCAACTTCAAGCAGCTTTTGCAGATGCGGCGCACCCCTCGTGAATTGCTCGACATGATCGAGGCCCCTGGGTTTGAGCTGTATGATCAGTGGGAAGCACAGACACAGGCAATTATCCAGTGCAAGGCTGGCGTCTATCTCTATTCTTCGCTCGATGATGAAACCGTTCAAAATGCAATGCTGACACCGATTCACGATGTGGCAGTGACGATTGAGCAATTGCTCGAACAGTTTGGCCCAGATGCACGGATCGCCGTCTTGCCAGAGGGACCCCAGACGGTGCCATATCTGCGAGAGTTGGCTGTGTAGCATTGTGATGCTATCATCATTCCAGATAAGTACTGGTATAATGCGTATCATCATTCTGGCCGATGCAAAGGGAGCTTTATTATGGATGCCTCAACGATTGCAACTATCACGGTTATCTTGGTGTTTATCATGCTCACTGCGATGACGGTGTGGGTAGCGCTATACTATCGTGGCGATGATAGATAGTACTTGTTTAATTGTGTCGATGCCGCGCCACGTCAGCGCGGCATTTGTCTGAGGTGTACACATACTTACCGTGACAGTAGTCTTTAATAAGGAGATAGGCTATGGTTACAACTGTGTCCCCTATTCGTCCTCCTGGCCCCAAAGGACACTTCCTCAGTGGAAATCTGCCCGAAATGCGCCGTGACTGGATCGGCTTTTTAACCACGTGTACACGAGATTATGGCGGTGTCGTTTCTTTACGCATGGGTGGCCGCACGGTCTATTTTGTTGCCGACCCTGATGCCATTGAGACTGTACTGGTCACCAAAAGCCGCGATGTTATCAAGAATTTTGCACTTCGTAAAAGTCGTACGGTACTAGGGAATGGATTGCTCACCAGCGAAGGTGATTTCTGGCGGCGACAGCGGCGGTTGATGCAGCCTGCTTTTCATCGACAACGCATTGCGGGGTATGGGGCACGCATCGTTGAGATGACGGAACAAATGTTGGTAACGTGGAAACATGGCCAGGTCCGCGACATTCACGCGGACATGATGGAACTCACACTCCATATCATCAGTAAGACAGTCTTTGACGTGGATGTTACGGGTATGGCTCACACAGTCGATGCGGCACTAAGTGTGCTGATGGATGATTTCACACAACGATTGTCAAGTCCGGTCTTGTTTTTGGTTCCTTCGAGTGTTCCATTGCCAGCCAACCTGCGTGTGCGTGCGGCAGTGCAGCAATTGGATATGCTGATCTATCGGATTATTAATGAGCGGCGAACAAGTGGTGAAGATCGGGGCGATCTGCTTTCCATGCTGCTCCACGCCCAGGACGAAGATGATGGCAGCCAGATGAACGATACCCAGTTGCGCGACGAGGTGTTTACCCTGATGCTGGCAGGCCATGAGACAACGGCGCTGGCACTTTCGTGGGCATGGTATTTGCTGGCACAGAATCCTGAGGTTGAAACCCGCCTTCATGAGGAACTGCAATCTGTATTGAATGGCCGTGCACCAACCATGGATGATATGCCTCATCTGCAATACACGGAGATGGTCATTCTTGAGACGATGCGACTCTACCCGCCATCGTGGTTGATCGGTCGTGAGGCCATGGAGCCGTTTACGCTTGGCGATTATCATGTTCCGATTGGGACAACGCTGTTTATGAGTCAATGGGTGACCCATCGCAATCCGCAGTACTTTGAGCAGCCAGACGCGTTTCGACCGGAGCGCTGGGCAGATGGGCTGGCCAAACGTATTCCCAAATACGCGTATTTTCCCTTTGGTGGCGGTCCACGTCTGTGCATTGGTAACCATTTTGCGATGATGGAAGCTATACTGGCGCTGGCAACAATTGCCCAGCGGTTTCGGTTTCGTTTGGTTGACGGTTACCCCATTGTGATGCAGCCATCGTTCACGCTCCGGCCACAGTTTGGTGTACAGGTCCACGTACACGCGAGAGATACTCAGCCATAAAACATCGATGGTCACCCTCGTCTCACGAAGGTGACCATCAAACTTTGTAATGTTGATGAATGCTGTTTTAGCGCTCCAATGATGCAGTGGTGCGCAGATTGTGTACAATCCGCTGCATCTGTTTATTCAATGTATCAATCTGCTTGTTGAGCTTCCGTTGCTGTCGTCGCTTATTCTGGCTGTTAAAGTCAGTCAGACGACCACGTAGCTCATCTAATGACTCCTGAATATTGGCAATAGCTTCGTCAGTTGCAGAATGTGCCTTATCGAGCACCACGTCACGATGATCTTTCAAGGCGCCGACAGGATCTTCGCGAAATTGGCGTGGCTTACGTGTTTTGGTGAGTTGGCTAATCAGAAGCGCAATTCCTGTAAGACCGCCAATCACACCGACCAGGTAAATGATTTTATTTGACATAATAACCCCCTTGAGCAGCAACTGTTGCTGTAAAAAGTTCCCAGTGTTTGTTATTATTTCTTGCAAAAAGTGTGCCAAATACGCTGAATGTGGTACATATCTTTGTTAGTTGGGATCACGTTTGAGCACAATCAACGTAATATCATCGCCCTGTGGCGCACCCGCCGCAAAGTTTGTTACGGCATCAATCACGCGGTTGATAATCTGCTCAGGGGGAAGGTGGTGGCTCCGTCGTAATACTTCGATCAGTCGTTGTTCATCAAAGAGTTGTCGTCGTGCATTCATTGCTTCAGTGACACCATCGGTGTAGAAGCACAGGACATCGCCTGGTTCCAGAATGACACTTTTGTATTCAAATTGTGGATCGGGCATAATCCCCAGAACGATACCGAGCGCCTGGAGTTGCTCAACATTGCCGGTTGCCGCACGATAGAGCAATGGGTAATTGTGGCCGCCATCGGCGTAGGTGAGCAGTCCGGTTTGGGCCTCCAGTATGGCGTAGAAACAGGTTACAAAGAGGCTCGAGCGCGAGTCGGCCAGGATGAGACGATTGGACTGTTCAAGTACCAGATGGGGGGGTCTTCCTTCGCTAGCCGTGGCACGTATGAGTGTGCGCGACAGGGCCATGAAGAGCGCAGCAGGAACACCTTTATCAGTCACATCGGCGATGACAATGCCCAGCCGAGTAGGCGATTCGGTGGATGGCTCCTGGTCGTGGTGACGGCCCAGACGTGATGTGCTTTGTTCACTGCTAAAACGCTCACCTTCGGGTGCCTGATGAGTCAATGTTGAGGAGGTACCTGTTGTGGGGTCACAGTCAGCCTGGGTTTCCAGTGTGATAAAATCGTAGAAATCCCCGCCAACCTGGCGGGCTGCCCGATAAAACGTCGCAATGCTGTAACCCGGAACGATTGGACAAAACCGTGGCAGAAAACTCGATTGAATTTCGCGGGCCAGATCAAGTTCTTGCTCCAGACGTTGGGCCAGCATGGCGTCGCGATGGAGGCGTTCACGTTCCAATGACTGGGCCAGTTGGCTGCCAAGTAAACCAAGGAGTTGGACTTCATCATCACCGAATTGACGCTCCGTACGCGTGTTGACCATGAGCGTTCCAACTGGTACGTCGCTAATGATAACGTTGTGGGCAAGGTGGCCTTGAAATTCCTGCGCTGCTAACAATGCTGGCAGATCGTACAGGGCATCATCGTGGAGACGTGTGCTGACTTCGGGCAGGTACCATAGATGGGGGTTGCCCTGATCCAATGTTGTTGGTAACCCTGTGTGTGGGAGAAAGCGCCATCCATGGGCTGCGAGGAGCACGGCATTCCCACCCTGTTCGTCGGCTTCGATAAAGGCACACGCCTCGGCTTCGAGCAAACGTGCACCGACTCGGACCAGGCGCTGGAGGGCTGGTTCCAGTGATGAGGAGCCTAAGAGATCCTGTGATAGTTGAAGCAGGACTGCTTGCTCTTGCACACGACGGATTTTGACCTGTTCGTAGAGACGTGCTCGTGAAATAGCGGTTCCAACGACGTGGCCGATGGCGGAGAGCAGTTGCAGTTGTGCTGCGGTGAAGTTTCCAAATTGGGTGGTAGCAACATTGAGAATGCCGATGATCTCTTCACCACTGTAAAGTGGTACAGACGCGTGCTGTGCCAGACCGCGTTTATCGCCAATTGCGTGGCGCAACCGGCTGCAACGGACGGTATTTACAGCCTTGTGTAGGCGTCCACTCTCACATAGTTCCTGACAACTACACGTGTCGATCCAGGCTGGTCCAGGGTAATCGATGGCTGGGGGAAGTTCGTGACGAGCAGCGAGACGAAACAGGCCGTCTTCACGCAGAAAGATCCAGCCGGTGCGTAGCTCCATCAACTCAACAATATGCCCTAACGCACCATCAAGCGCCGCACGAAGATCAATCGCACGGTTCAGTGTTTGAGCTAGCGCATTAAGTGTCGTCAGCTCAGCAATACGTTGTTTGCCTGAACTGCTGAGATTAGACATAACCTAGCTTTGTCCAAAAGCCTGCAAGAAAAACAAAGGTTGTTTCTGGCCACCTGCGTACATGCATGTACAGAGAGTGACCAGAGAATCCTTCAAATGGCTTTTAAACACCTTTTACCGGAAACGTTTTGATGCATCTTTCTCAGTCTTTGCGTTTACGACATATCGCTACACCGTCGCGCACCGGAAGAATGACTGACTCGAGCGACACATGATTCATAATGGCGCGGTTAAACGCCTGAATGCCGCGCACAATCGGTGCTGCATTATCTTGTTCGAGAACGAGCGCATTGCAGAGCACATTGTCTACAATGAGCAACCCGCCTTCTTGTAACCGTGGCACACACAGTTCGAGTGCCTGTAATGATTCATGTTCGTCCGAGAGATGTCGCAAAATGTCGAGAAAAATAACATCATAGAGACCATCAAGTTCTTTCAGAAGGGAAAACCATTCGCCTTCATGGATATGAAACTGGTCTCCAAACCCTGCTTGATGAACGTATTCACGTGCCAAACTGATTCGTTCGGGATTTTGCTCTATCGCGGTAAGCTGTCCACCTCGTGGTGCGACTGCCTGTAGCAGCCAGATGGCTGCATATCCCGTTGCTACACCGATTTCAAGTGCCGAACGCGCTTCTATCGACTGTGCCATCAGATAGATAAGCTGGCCTTCTACTGGCCCGACCAATGGTAGACCGTGATCATGAGCACGCTGTTCAAGGTCAGCGAGTGCTGTTGTCCTTGGCGGCATCAATTCATTCAGGTAGTCTTCAATTGCAATGTTGGTAATATCATCCCGCATGTTGCCCCTCCACACGCTTGGGATCACAAATAATATACACTTCCCAGATTGTATCATAAAATTGGCTTTCATATGGTGATTCTCACCGTTGATTCTCGTTCTGTTTGCGATGCCTCGTTTCCAATGGTATGCTGTACGTATCTGATGTCCCCAGCTAAGGTTCGTGTGTGTAACGCTATATGTGAAAGGAAAGAAGTATGTCTACCCGACGTACGTTGTGGATTGCGATTATTGTGCTTGCGATTGCGATAGTAATAGAGGGTAGCGTTTTTCTATGGCTTTTCTTACGATCCGATATTCCTTCGTCTGATGATTTGGTGGCCTTCGGGCCAGATATGCCGTTGCAACTTGTGTTAGGTGGAGATCTGACACAGACATTGGCTGAGGACGTTGATGCTGGAGATTACCGATTTCCAACAGTTGCTCCCGACGGACGTAGTCTTGTGTATGTTGGCGTGGAAGATGATGTATTTGTCCTTTTTCAAGTGGATCTGGAGAGTCAGCGGCGTACCGAACTCTTTCGTAATGCAACAGCACAGCCTTTTGCAATGGGATGGTCACCGGATAGTCGTTATGTGAGCTTCCTGGCGAATCTGCCATCCAATCTTGGGGTCTATGTTGTTCGTGCCGATGGTGCTGAGGCTGCCCAGCAGATCGCTGCTGCACAGCAGGCATATATGATGTGGAGTCAGGACAGCCAATCACTTTTGATGCATGTCAATGGTCATCAGTTTGATGGTGGTCGTGTCGAGATTTATCGGCTTGGTGCAACTAGACCGAGTACGATTGCCAATGATCCGGGGTTTTTCTTTACCCCTGCTTGGGTGCTCGATAGCGATGAAGTATTCTATGTGCTCCAGCCTCCCATTGTTGGGAGTCAACCCACAGGTGAAGACCTTGCCAATCATATGGTGCGTATGTCGGTCGATGGTGACGAAACGGAGGTGCTATCGGAAGAACCTGCTTCTATTATCCGCATGGTTCGTGCTCCAAACAACAACCAGATTGCATACATTAGGCAAGGAGTTAATAGCGGTGGCTCAATTAGTGGGAGACTTTCGCTCGTTGATGAGAATGGAGAAATATCTGTTGTCACAGAAGCTGCTCAGAATGTACTGACATTTTTCTGGTCGCCGGATGGTAATCAGATTGCGTATTTGTCGCAGGTTCAGAGTAGTGCGAGTATCTTACAGACATGGCATATCTTTGATGTGGAGTCGGCAAGCACACGTTCACTGAGCACTTTCCAACCAAGTGAGACATTTGTCCGTTTTCAACTGTTCTTCGATGCCTTTATCGACTCTTTTAGTCCCTGGTCTGCTGATGGAACACGCCTCCTGTATGGTGCTGACGATGGTGTATATACGCTAGATGTGGCAGATGGCCAGACCACGCGTGTCGCTGATGGTGAGTGGGGAGTGTGGGTTGGGAGATAGAAAGTTGTTGGTGACGCAGAGTCGTTTTTTTCATGGCATCACCCATCCTCCGTCGATAGTGAGAATCTGCCCGGTAATGTAGGAGGAGGTTGGTGAAAGGAGAAATGCGACTGCTGGAGCCACCTCTTCTGGGTTTCCAAAACGCTTCATCGCGATAGCATCTAGTGCCCATTCACGTATGGCATTGGGTAAGGGGTCCAGAAGTTCGGTGTCGATATAGCCCGGTGCTACTATATTGACGGTAATCCCCTCACATGCAACCTCACGCGCTAGTGCACGTGACAGGCCAACTAGACCAGCTTTGGCGGCAGCATAGTTCGCCTGCCCAATATTGCCAGCGAGTCCTGCTAATGAGCCAATGGTGACAATACGACCATACCTTTGGGTACGCATGGGTTTCAGTGCAGCCTGGCAGCAGAGAAAGACGCTAGTCAGATCGGTGTCGATCACAGTGCGCCAGTGGGAGTCTTTCATACGAATAAACGGTGTATCAGCGGTAATGCCTGCATTGTTGACCAACATATCTAGGCGCCCCCAATGCTCCAGGCAACATTCGATCATCATTTGCACTGCGTTCTGATCGGTCACATCTGCGGCGTGGGCGATGGCTTCTCCTCCACACTCGGTGATGAGCGTAACAACATCTTGTGCCGCTGCCGCATTTCGCTGATAGTTGATTAATACTCGTGCGCCTTGCCGTGCTAGCTCTATCGCAATTGCACGGCCAATACCACGTGAGCCACCGGTGACGATGGCGACCTGTCCGACAAGGGACATAACAGTATACCTTTCCACGACTGTTGGTGTGTGACAATCTGACCTGTGATATCACACATATATTAAGAGTTCTATTGTAGCGCTTTAATCCCTTTCTTTTCAATAAAGTCGGCAACTTTGTGAGCGATCTTTCATGTTCTGATGGACTGAACATATGAATCTCGTTAAGCGATCAGACATATTCAGCCGATTAATTGTCATCTTTCGTTCACAAAAGTAGCCTAAACTACATCCAAACTTCGTTCTTAAGCCCGCCTCATGGAGGACGTCTTGAAAAACATTTGTGTTATCGGAACAGGCTATGTTGGTTTAGTAACAGGTGTGTGCTTTGCTGATCTTGGCCACACTGTTACCTGTGTTGATATTGATCCTAAAAAACTCGAGCTACTTCAGTCTGGTAAATCTCCTATCTATGAACCAGGTCTTGAAGAGGTTCTAGAGCGTAATATTCGTGCTGAACGTATTTCTTTTACCGACAGCTACACGGTAGGTCTTGATAATGCCGATTTTGTCTTTATCACTGTCGGTACCCCAATGGGTGATGATGGTGCAGCCGATCTGCGATATGTACGTGCAGCCGCCCGTAGCATCGGTGAGACACTCACCAAGCCAATTATCGTCATCGATAAAAGTACGGTCCCGGTAGGAACTGGTGATCTGGTGACCGAGATTATCAAGGAACATGTCCGGGAAGATATTTCATTTGCAGTTGTGTCGAACCCGGAATTTCTGCGCGAGGGTTCAGCCATGCGCGATTTCTTTAACCCAGATCGGATTGTATTGGGTTCGCTGCACTACGAGGCTGCTGAGCAGGTAGCAGGTTTGCACGAAACACTTGGTGCTACTATTATGATTACTGATCTGCGTACAGCTGAGATGATCAAATATGCTTCGAATGCATTCCTTGCGACTCGTATCTCTTTTGTCAATGAAATTGCCCAGATCTGTGAGAAGCTCGGTGCGGACGTGAAAGAAGTTGCGCGGGGCATGGGGACGGACAAACGGATTGGCCCACACTTCCTGGATGCCGGCATTGGCTATGGTGGTTCGTGTTTCCCCAAAGATGTCCTCGCACTGCATCATATGGCAGCTACCTCTGGGTGTCATCCACAGTTGCTCCAGGCAGTTATGGATATTAACAAGGATGCTCGCTATCGGTTTGTGAACAAAGTCGAGACATTACTTGGGGATCTGTCAGACAAGGTCGTTGGTGTGTTGGGATTGGCGTTCAAACCCAATACGGATGATATGCGCGAAGCTCCTTCGGTCGATATTATTGCCTATCTTCAGGAAAAAGGCGCCCATGTGAAAGCCTATGATCCAGTGGCAATCGAACGAGCCAGTGAACTGATGCCAGCGGTAACCTTCTGTGCCACGGCCTATGATGCTGCAAAGGAAGCTGATGCGTTGCTCATTGTGACGGAGTGGAACGAGTTCAAGCAACTAGACTGGAGTCGTTTGCATCAGTTTATGCGTACTCCTGTCGTAGTCGATGGACGCAATCTGTATGAACAACAAGATATGGCCAAGCACGGGTTTGTCTACTGGGGTATTGGTCGTGGTGTTCCCCCCATGCGCCTGGAGGAGTTAAGCCAGCCGGAATATGTGCAGCCCCTGACAACGGATCAACAATAACGCAATATTCAGATTGTCATGAATCTGTTACTATACTGTATAAACTGCCGGGATTGCTGCTTTATGTAATCCTGGCAGCTTCTTGTTTGTTGATATAGAGCAACCGCTCACGTCCTGATGATGTTTCCTGCTGAAGTATAATACAAGCTGAATATTCGTATTGTAAGGTCGCTACAATGGATACTCAGACACTCCCATACGTTATACCACTCCTTGTCACGACATTAGCAACCACGATATTGGCAATTGCCGCTTGGCGACGACGGCCTGCTCCGGGGACTATGCCATTTGCTCTTTTCCTCGGTGCTATCTCGATCTGGTCTTGTGGGTATGCTTTCGAACTTTTAAGTGTGGAACTTACGACCAAGACCTTGCTTGCAAAGCTCCAGTATGTAGGGATTGTAGCTATCCCCGTGTTGTGGCTTGTTTTTGTCGTACAGTACACCCAGCGCAACCATTGGTTATCTCGACGAAACCTTATACTTCTTACGTTGCTCCCCTGTTGCACTTTTCTCCTGGTTTGGACAAATGAAGTCCATGGCCTTATCTGGCAAACGATTAAGCTTGTCCCAACCGGTTTACTTGTAGCATTTACCCCCAATTATGGTCCCTGGTTCTGGGTACACACAGTTTATTCTTATCTTCTTTTTGGTTTGGGGTTTGGCTTTTTGGTGCAGTTCTTTGTACGTTCACCACGTCTCTATCGCAGTCAGGTTGGTGCGTTACTGGTAGGAGCATTTCTACCCTGGACCGGGAATGTCCTCTATGTCTTTGGTCTCAATCCACTGCCTGGTCTTGATCTTACCCCCTTTGGGTTTGCGCTTAGTGGTTTGGCTATTACCTGGGGACTTTTTCGTCTCCGTCTACTTGATATCGTCCCACTCGCTTATGATAGTGTTATTGAAAGCATGCTCGATGGTATTATTATTGTGGATGCACAACGGCGTATCGTCAATATCAACCCTATGGCGTTGGAGTTGCTCAATTACAAAATAAATGAAGTAATTGGACAGCCTGTAGCACGTATTCTTGATCCAGCACTTGTACAAGTTGCTGATGATAGTAAACCACAAACTGTCGAGATAACACGAAATCAAACTACGCAGATACTTGATGTTCGGCGTTCAAAGATTACCCATTCACATAGAGTGGAGTTAGGTGTTGTTATCGTATTACGCGATATTACGGAGCAACGCCACACTGAATTGGCGCTACAACAGGCGAAAGAAGCTGCTGAGTCAGCCAGCCGTGCCAAGGGGATCTTTCTGGCGAACATGAGCCATGAATTGCGAACACCCCTCACTGCAATTATTGGATATGGTGAGCTTCTATCTCGTGATACACAAATTACGGACTCGCCTATTATGACGAACGATCTGCAGGCTATCCAGATTGCTGGTCGACATTTGCTGGGACTGATTAACAATGTGCTAGATCTTTCAAAAATTGAGGCTGGCCGGGTAGAATTGTATGAAGAATTGATTAATATTCCGGCCTTGATCGATGATGTTGCCATGACTGTTCGCCCACTTGTTGAAAATAATCATAGTACATTTGAAATAGACAACCGAGATGAGTTAGGTATTATTCGCACAGACATTACAAAACTTCGTCAGATTTTATTTAACCTCCTGAGTAATGCGGCTAAGTTTACCGAACATGGCACTATTACACTTACGATTGATCGTGAGGTACTGAATGCGGAAGAGTGGGTATCATTCCAAATAGCTGACAGTGGGGTTGGCATACCGGTGGAACATATGAATCGCCTGTTTAAAGACTTTATGCAGGGCGATGAGCAGGTTGCCCGAACCTATGGAGGGACAGGATTAGGTTTGACTATCAGTCACCGTTTCTGCCAACTGATGGGAGGAACTATCACCGCGACCAGTGCAGAAGGTGAGGGTTCGGTGTTTACTGTGTCCTTGCCAGCCAAAATTGGAGATAGCTCAAGCGATTATACTGCATTCCAGATTACGAACGATATATCCTGACGCTTTACAATTGGGGGTATACGTTTTCCCTTGCACGTCTACAACGCGACTGATACAATAACCATAGAGCTTGTGTATGAGATATATACCTTGTAGTATAGATTGGAACGCGTATGACGATGCGTATTCTTATTGTGGAAGACGAGCCCGAAATTGCAGGGTATCTGCGTCGTGGCTTTGCTTTTGAAGGATTTACCGTAGAAATTGCAGCTGATGGCAATGCCGCCCTGTCGATTGCCCGAGAGCGCCCCCCAGACTTAGTGATTCTCGATGTGATGTTACCAGGAATTGATGGACTCGAAGTGGCACAACGGCTGCGGAGTGTCTCGGACATTCCTATTATTATGCTGACGGCCCGCGATTCTGTACCTGATCGTGTAGCTGGTCTGGAGGCCGGTGCTGACGATTATTTAATCAAACCTTTTGCATTTGAAGAACTGCTGGCGCGGGTGCGTGTCCAGTTGCGTCGCCAGACCAGTGAGACCCAACCCAGTGTTCTGCGCTATGGTCCTCTGATGATGGATACGGCAGCTCATGAAACCTCTATCAATGATCGCCGTGTCGAATTAACCGCGAAAGAGTATGACTTACTTGAACTGTTCATGCGGCATCCACAACAGGTTTTGACCAGAGATGTGATTTATGATCGAGTCTGGGGCTATGATTTCGGCGGTGAGAGCAATATCATTGAGGTATATGTGCGTTATTTGCGCCAAAAGCTTGAATCCGATGCTGAAACGCGCCTCATTCACACGGTGCGTGGTGTCGGCTATATCTTGCGTACTGACGAATAATCTATCACGAAGAGTTTTATGCTCCAGATTGGCTTACGATAAGGTTTTTATGGTTGTGTAGTAGGTAGCTGGTGCGATCCTAAATGACCTTCCTCTGGTGTAACCCTCTCGTAATCTTTGTATCTCGGTAGAAGAGGAATATCCGTGCTATGCTCAAAACCCGTTATTACGACGATAGGTTGGGCATATGAACGGTCAGATTCGTAGAATATTTCAGTACATATCACCCTATCATATGATAGGAACAAGCATTGGAGGGAGCCTTCTGATTGGCATCTTGTTGTGGCTCAAGCAACCCCTTGCAGCATTGCTAGTTCCTTTCATTATACTATTGTTAGTTTTGCAATTTCTATGGCAGGGACGTCTACGGAACCTCGCTCAACAACTCCGATATCACCAATCGCTGCAAAAGTTTGAAATCCCTCGTGGTGAATGGGGCAATGTATATCGTGCACTTAATAACGTGACTCAAGCGCGTCGTGTACAGCAGCGTGTGCATAGCAGGCTTATGCCCTCACTCCCTGCTGATGCGGTGGCAATGCTGATGGATGAAGGAAATGGTGGACATGCCTCTGATGTGCGTAATGTAGTCGTGTTATCAATACGATACACGGCCAGCAAGCAGCAGCGTGAAGATTTACAGAGTTCATTTGATCGATGGCGTGAGTTTGTGTGCCTTGTTCAACAGTTTGGTCAACAGTATAACGCGCTTATACAGCCTTGTGGTGATGGATACCTGTTGGTCTTTGGTGGATTTCAAAATCAGCCAATAGGTTCGTTGTTGCAGACCGTAATACAGGTTGCGGAAGAACTCCAGCAACGATGGTCCCAAGACCAGATGAGTTATGCTATGCCACTACATATGTATCTTACCAGTGGCTCGGTGCTCATTGCTACGGTCCCAGGTGTGGGATGTTGTGTGTTTGGCCCTGCCGTTCAACAAATGTCATCTGTTGACGACTGGATACCATGTGGAAGTGATTCACAGCTTATGTGCTGCGTTGACACTTATAGGTTGTTACAACAAGCACACCCGATGTTCAGCGAGTATAATGCTCTTGCCATAGCTATGGGAAGTTCGCAACCCCACACAATAGAAATGGTAACACCAACCACACAATTGATGTGATGTCCATTTTGTATATTTTCCCCTGATCCTAATCAAACCTCATGGATGTTCTGCTTCGCTTGATGTCCTCGATCCCTTTGCGATGATGTAAATCGCCTATGAGAATTCGCGGCACAGAACTTGCCTTACAAAATAGTAAGCAACGGTAGTAACAGAAAGCTATGGTTGCGGACAATATACTCAGGGTTGCCAGGCCAGCGTCTTGTCTGACGGCATTCTTCCCAAGGACGCTACGATGTTCATAAGGAAAACTGGCTGCCCCAAGTAAGGAGTCTGAACAATGCGTATCGCACAAGTCGTTCCGATGTACGAAGCAGTACCTCCCAAAGGTTATGGCGGTACGGAACGTGTGGTATCGTATCTTACCGAAGAATTAGTCCAACGTGGTCATGATGTGACGCTCTTTGCCAGTGCTGACTCACAGACATCGGCGCGACTCATCCCGACGGTTGAGCATGCCCTGCGTGAGAACACCACGGCTGAAGAGATTCAGGAACTGGCTGCTCCATTGCATCTCGCAATGTTGAGTGAAGTTTTCCAACACGCAAACGACTTTGACATTATGCACTGTCATGTTGAACATCTGTCTTTCGGATTCGCACCATTTGTTCGCACACCATCAGTTACAACGTTACATGGTCGTCTTGACTTTCCGTATCTAAAATCCGTTCTGCAACGTCTGTCTGATACCGCGCTGATTTCGATCAGTCACCATCAGCGGGCACCTCTTGATGAAGTACGCCCACATTGGGTTGGCACTGTATACAATGCCGTTCCAGTACACGAATTTCCTTTCGGTACATGTGCAGGTGAGTATCTGCTGTTTGTTGGCCGTATTTCGCCGGAGAAACGGGTGGACTGGGCGATTGAAATTGCTAAACGAAGTGGTATGCCGCTCAAGATTGCTGCCAAGATCGACCCACGCGAGCAGGAGTACTATGAGAACGAGATTGCGTCACTGCTGGACCATCCGCTGATTGAGTATGTTGGCGAGGCCGATGAACGCACGAAACGTGAACTCATGCAGCACGCTTATGCCCTCGTCTTTCCTATCAACTGGCCTGAGCCCTTTGGTATGGTGATGATTGAGTCGATGGCCTGTGGAACGCCAGTGCTAGCACTGAACCGTGGTGCCGTGCCTGAGGTTTTACGACATGGTGTGAGTGGGTTTATTGGACAATCGATTGAGGATCTGGTTGATTTTGTGCCATATGTGGCTCGCATGGATCGCCGCCTAGTACGCTACGAGGCTGAACGACGCTTCTCTACTCGTGCGATGGCCAACAACTACGAGCAGGTCTACCGCCGAGCGATTGCTGAACGCCAACGCGATCAGCTTGCGATTGCCCTTGGCGCACATCCCAGGCGACTCCCCATCAGTGCGTAAAACAAGACCATAACTTCTTGTTCAAGCGATAAATATAAACCGCGGGTCAACATGCTGGCCCGCGATTTGCTTCCACACTTTTTACAATTGTATGCTTAGGTCAGCCATTACACTGCACATTGGTTGGCGTTGGTGGCGAGGTAAACATCACTGTTAGAATTGTTCCATCGCCAAAGGTTGTGGTGCGGGTGGTGCGGGTGACAGCCTGTGGCCCTTCTCCCTCAGAGATGCGTGCACAACCATCTACATAGACATCTTCATGTCGATCTATGATGCCTCCATGCAAGGCACCTAACATATGCTCCTGTACCAGTGCCAGTCGTGATGGCGCAAAAAAACTAACTCCCAATAACATAATACCTATCAAAATAACTACAAATATAGCAACAACAAACATTTTGAGATTTGGAGTTTTCATTTGCATAGAACGGAGTGGTGAGCTTCTTACCATAGGTTTGTTCCTCTATAGATGAGAAATGTGTTGTCTAATGCATATAGGAACAGCACAAAAGTCCTATACCTATACCGTACAAAGCGCTGGTTTGATGCGTCGCGGCAGGAGACCTCCTCATTGTAAAAGGCTTGAGGATGCTTGGCGTTCCCCTATTGGTCCTTGTTTGCAAAAAGTACTCCTAGGCGGGATCGGAATCTGTCCAATAAGGAATGCTACAAAGGAGAAGATTGTGAACAGGACATGCCAGAAAAAGATGATGACCTCCGTTTAGCCTGTAAAAGGTGCACCACACTTTTCGTACTACAATCCTTCTTCAGGAGATTATCATGATTTCGTCCAGGACACATTTCTCTAGTCGTAGTTTACTCCTTCTCACACTGGTAACTATGTTGATGTCGTCATTGATGGGTGGTATGGTTGCGGCTGAAGATGATACACACATCACAACGAATGATCCATCGACACTCACTCAAACAGCACAAGTACAAAACAGTACCTATCTACCACTTATTGATAGTGGATTCCGAACAGGTGGCCCGGTTGAATCTCCAACTCTTGGTGCTGCCGAACCGTTTAGCGCTCGTGCAGAGGCTAATCTTGGCGACGGGTTTCTCTCAAATGACGGCGATGATTGGCTCATGACACGCGGTCAGACCTGGACCGATATTCGTTCAACACCCCGTAAGCTGGCGGCCAACTTTGTTGCTGATGCGGATAATACAACAATAGCGGTCTTTTTTACTGCCGAAGCCTATGTGGATACACCCCGAAAACGTATGTTTGTACGTGCTCTGATCGACGGCGTTCCTACTAATCCATCGGATGTGGTATTTGCTACCGGCACATCGCCTGAGTCGCCCGAAACGCGTGCTTTCATCTTTACTGACCAGGTCGATAAGGGTATCCATACAGTCGAAATCCAATGGTTGGTTGATCGCGAAGCAACGGCCTACATGCGGGATGCATCGTTGCTGATCCGCCAGAACAGTGAACAGACGAGCCAGACTCCATTGGTGGTAGCAACCCCTGACAGTGGCCCGAATATAACGACAGAGCAAAATGGCTGGACCACTATTCCGAACATGAGTTCAGGGGTATTTGTAAGTCAGGGCGAAACGCTGGTGGCCAGTATGAGCGCGGAGAGCTTTGTCAGTCAGGACGACAGCATGTTTGTACGTGCGCTGGTAAATGGTGTGCCAATGGAGCCTGAGAACGTGCTCTTTGCGCGGGGAATCAGACCACAATCACGTATGGTCACTTTTGGTGTAGCAGATCTGCCTACCGGCTTTTACAATGTCACATTCCAATGGTCTGTGCATGCAGGTGGTACCGCAACCATCGGTGATCGATCCCTGGTTTTGGCGACCACTCCTGAATCAAGTAGTGGCATCGCACAGGAATATGTCGTGGCACCCAGTGGTCCGGCAGTCAGCACAAGTTCGACAAACTATCAGGTTGTGCCGGATATGAAGATCAATGGCACAATCCCTGCCAACGGTGAAGTAGTGGTCATCTTTAGCGGTGAAACGTCCAACGTCAATAACGAGGAGATGTTTGTGCGCTTGCGTGTTGGTGGTGAGGTCGTCGATGAGTCCGAAGTACAATTGGCTATCGGCGATCAGCACATGGGTATACACTCATATATTTTTAGTGCCAAACATATCAATGTTGGTGAAGGGCGTTGTGGAGACTGTGCAGTTCAACTCGAATGGCGTTCTGGCTCAGGCGATCAAGTGTCACTTGGTGATCGGTCCATGGTGGTTTTAGTGAAGCATGGTGCAGTGCCGGATCTGGCTGAACCACCCACAATCGGCATGGGCAATGTCGGTGTTGAACCAGCGATTGGTGAACGCAATGTCCTTGCGATTCTGTGGGACCCCCAGCGCCCAGACCATCCTGCACCATCCATTGCAGATCTGGAACAGGTATTGTTTGGCCCGGTCGATAGTGTACAGGACTACTACGATAAAGTCTCCAATGGCAAATTCTCTATCGCAAATGCTGGTGTGGAAGGCTCCTACCTTGCCGATAACCCTGCCGATCATTATTGGGAGAACTACCCTGCGTGTGATGCACCAGACACAACCGGCTTTACGGGAGGCCATCAGGAAAAGTGGGCTGAAGCTATCACCAAAGCCTCGGGATCGGTGAACTTTGCCGACTACGATTACAACAAAGACGGTATGCTTGACTTCACCGAAGAGCTTGCGATCCTGGTGGTTATTCCCCAAACTAATGAGTTTGGCACCGTTCGTACCCTCAATCCATATTGCTCGGGTGATCCGTTCGAGGTTGATGGTGTTGTGGTCCCTGTCATCAGCGAGTGGTATGCGAATGCGGCTGCCGATAGACTCACAGTGCCAGCACACGAACTCGCGCATCAGGTGCTAGCGCTGGGTGATCTGTATCAGAAACAGGCAAACAAGAAATTCCACACACAACCTGGCAAGTATGAACTTATGGATACAATCACCGACAACACTCCACACATGAATCCAGCCTACAAACTGGCTCTTGGTTGGGTGACACCAGGCACAATTGTGCAGGATGGTGTGTATGAACTCGAAGACGTGAAACAGAGTCACGAAGTGTATGTGTTGACACGGACTCAGGATGGCGATGGTAAGGAGTATTACGTACTCGAAAACCGTCAGAGTAGTGTGAACAGTTCGCTCTATGACGAAAACATTGGCGATTCTGGCATTGGTGTATGGCACATCGTAGAAGATGCTGCCTCGAATAGTGCAACACCACAATGCCTTAGCAATGCAGATTGGTCCATCAATCAGGACGACAACCCGCGTTCAGGTATTCGCTTACTCCGCCCATCACTATCGTTTAATGGCGACTCGATGTGGGATGCAACTAACTACGATCTGTTAGATGCCGGGCTGGTATGCCCAGGTGATGGAGATCCACAGAACGCATTGATCTGGGCCGATGGGGCTGCAAGCGGTTATGAAGTAACCAATTTCTCTCCATCTGCGCCAGTCATGTCATTCTCGGTCAACACACCATAGCCTGTTTGCCACAACCATCTAAGCACTCGTCCTCTGGCATCAGCATGTCAGGGGATGTTGCTTTTGTGGAGCCAAAAGATGGTACAATAAAACCCCAGGGTACCTCCTTTCCAAATGACTGCCATTTGTGGTCTTGTTGTGGTGGAAGTCCAGGAATTCGACGCGATGCTGCTCACCGCTGATCGTGGTCGGATTGTGTAGCAATCAGGAAGCTCATCTATGCCAATTACTATTCGCCTTGTACAAACACACGATGAGTATCGCGCAGTAGAGCGACTCCAGCGCGAGGCTTGGGGGTTTGGTGATGCCGAGACTGTGCCTGGCCCATTATTGCTCACTGCCCAAAAGAGCGGTGGCCTGGTACTAGGGGCCTTCGATGATGGGAAAGAGTTTGGTCCGCAACTAGTTGGGTTTGTATTTAGTTTTGTGGGGCTAGCTGCGAACGGACGCATCAAACACAGCTCTCATATGGCGGCTGTTGCGCCTGCGTACCAGAATCGTAACCTGGGCTATCATCTGAAACTGGTCCAACGCGAACATGTTTTGATGCAGGGCATTACGCATATCACTTGGACCTTTGACCCGCTCGAAAGCCGTAACGCACACCTCAACCTGCACAAACTCGGCGCAACCTGCCAGACCTATCTGCCCAATGTCTATGGCGATATGCGTGATGCGATCAATGCAGGCCTCCCGACGGATCGTTTTCAGTTGGATTGGTTTATTGCCTCCAAACATGTCGAAGAGCATGTACACAAGACCCACCAGAACACCTCATTACGTACCTGCCAGTCAGAGAACATACCGTTACTCAGCCCACCACAAACCCCGGAAGCACTGAAAGGCAAATGTGTTTTAGTAGAGATTCCATCTGATTTTCAAAGTATCAAGAAACAAGATCCCGATCTTGCAAAGCAGTGGCGTCAACACACCCGCGAGATCTTCGAGGCAGCGTTCAAAAAAGGCTACACGGTGGTTGATTTTATCTATGAGGATGGCCGAAGTTGTTATTTGCTAGTAAAAGATTGGACTCCCCATGCACATCAAACGAGTCGCGTTATACCAGATTGAGCTACCACTGGTCCATCCGTTTGAGACGAGTTTTGGCCGTGAGTCAACACGCACCTGTATCCTGGTAGCAGTGCATACCGACGATCTGGTCGGCTGGGGTGAGTGCGTAGCGATGAGTGGGCCATGGTATTCTAGTGAGACGGTCGAAACGGCATGGCACGTCTTATCTGATTTTCTGATACCAATGACCTTGGGGCAAACCATTAACGAACCGACTGATGCTGCAGACTGGTTTGCGCGTGTGCGTGGCCATCAGATGGCACGGGCTGCGCTCGAAAACGCTGTATGGGATCTGGCGGCGCAGGACCGTGGTGTTTCGCTCACACAGTTGCTAGGTGGAACCCGTACCGAAGTGCCGGTTGGTGTTAGCATTGGGATTGAGCCAACGATAGATACACTGATCGACATTGTGGCACAGTACGTCGATGAGGGCTACCAGCGGGTCAAGCTCAAAATTAAACCCGGTTGGGATGTGGCGGTTGTGAGGGCGGTGCGTGAGTGTTGGCCCGACCTGTTGCTTCAGGTCGATGCAAACTCCGCCTACACGCTTGATGATGTGACGACGCTCCGTGAACTCGATCAATTCGAGCTTTTGTTGATTGAACAACCACTCCACCACGACGATATCGTTGATCATGCCGCGTTACAAGCGCAATTACAGACGCCTATCTGTTTGGATGAAAGCATCCATTCCCCAGAGCATGCACGCTGGGCGTTGAACATTGATGCCTGCCGTATTATCAACATCAAGGTTGGCCGTGTAGGTGGTCTCTCGGCGGCCCGCCAGATTCACGACCTCTGTGCAGCGCATCAGGTTCCGGTGTGGTGTGGGGGTATGTTGGAAACGAATGTTGGGCGAGCGGTGAATGTTGCGCTGGCCACCCTTCCGAACTTCACACTGCCAGGGGACATTTCGGCATCGGCGCGTTACTATCAACAGGATGTGGCCGAACCAGATTTTGTCCTTAGTGCCAATTCGATGGTTGCAGTGCCGAAGGGTGTTGGTATTGGCGTCACAGTAGACCAGGAGCGTCTTGCAACTGTTCAAACACGCCATATCGTTTTGCCTGAATAGATCATATATGGAGTGCAGACAGGTGAGATTTATATCTCACCTGTCTGCACCAAGTGTTATTGTCCGTAAGCGGAGTCAGGAACCAAGCTGTTCAGGTATTCCTCAACGTTCGTGTAGCCATCTCCATCCCTGTCCGCGGTTCCGTCAGAAGGATCATCAGCGTTAAGGTCATGCTCTTCCTCCCAGCTATCAGGCATGCCATCGGCATCACTGTCAACAGGTGCTGTTCCTGCGGGATACGATGGATACCCACCAACATCTTCAGGGGAATCGATAATGCGCCCCGTACCATTGCGAACATCATCGATAATACGTGTATCAACTGCATCGCGTTGCGGCAGTGTAGCCCCAGCAGCGTCAAGTACCGTTTCGCGTGCTTCGTCTGCGGGCCATGTCGTCACAGGCGGTGCCTGGAGGACTGGACTGTTTGCACGATATGTATCAATATCGAGATCAACAGTTCGTACGAAGTCCCATTCGCCCTGACCATCATCCTGCCGCTGTGGGCTTTTGTTTCCCTGCACAAAAAATGCTGCTGGTTCCGTAAGATAATTTCCATCAAGATTCAGTCCGTACGTTTTGTCTGTACTATCAGGACCCTCGATCATGGTGTTGCCAATAAGGTTTAAGCCTGATGGATTTATCTGTGTGGCATCCTCATTGACAAGACTTATGCCCCATGGACCGTTGTAGATGACATTGTTTACAAGGTCCCCTGTTGTTCCCGTCTTAAATAAGGGATGGCGTTCAGCATTGTGGGCAATAATGTTGTGATGCAGTGATATATTTTGTGCTCCACCCCCTATAAGCACACCTTTGCTGTGCGATCCCTTGGGATGTAAGCTATCATCGAGACCCTCTGCTATGACACTCCATTGGATGGTGATATCGGTAGCTTTGATATCTGAAGCCGGATCGAGGCTGCCATATACGGACACAGTTTCATCAATACCCCAACTCGCTGAAACATGATCAACCACAACATTGTACGATTCACGGACTTCATTATTGCTCAAAAATGGAGCAATTTGCAAGGCATCCCGGTTTTCTGGGTCTTCACCGGGTCCGTCTCCAGGACGGCTTCGCACAAATCGTACGACTACATCGTGTGTGGCAATCGAAAGGCCTGATCCTTTAAGACAGATACCACCACCAGGAGCTGTTTGTCCGGCAATCATGACATATGGCTCTTGAATGACCAGTGCTTCATCAAGTTGAATACATCCACCTGTACGAAAAACTATAATACGTGGACCAGGGGTATCGATAGCCTCGCGCAAGCTTCCTGGACCATCATTGTTGAGGTTGGTAACTGCAATCACTTGCCCACCACGCCCATGTGTTGTTTGGGTGCCAAATCCCTCGGCGCCAGGAAAGGCTGGTAATACAGAGGCTGTTTTCTGTTCGTGAGAGAGGACTGTATCAGGGATGGGTTGTGTTTCAATTCCCGGTCCAGCATAGAGCACCTGAAACCGCTCCTGCCCATATTTCTCGAAGAATGTCGCAACAATAGGATATTTTCCAGAAGATAGCTCAATCGTCTCTGAGCGCTCCTGAGCCGCATGTAATCCATCATTATTAATGACTAGCTGGTTATCAATAAAGAGTTGGCTGCCATCATCTGATACCGTCGTAAATGTATAAGTACCATTTGTTGCAATATCGATATAGCCTTCAAAGCGAAAGGCAAAGGTATCATCGCGCATACGTGATGTGAGATCAAATGTGTTCACCGTACCGGTCTTGTCTGGTGAGAGCGAATCAAAATCAGGCAGACGATCCCAAACACCTTCGTAATAAGTGTATCTCAAACCAGGCTCTTGTGCCGACACGACAGAGTGCGAAGGTTTTGGTGTTTGACCAAATGCAACAAGTGGCAAGAATACGATCCCGAAAATGGCCAAGGAGAGTATGTAATAAAGGCGTTGCGGCATAGTTTATTTCCCGAAGTTAAAAAGAATATACTTTTGTAGTATATAAGAATCACATGCGTATCATAAGAGGCAGACGCTCAAAAAATGCTCAAGAGGATATATGTCATTCCTATGATGAAAGTATTGATATATATGCCAGAAATATTGCCGTGCGATTGGCGAGAAAGAGGACTATTGTGATACAAACGGAAGTATAGAGGCTACTTTGATTTTTAACTACGGTACAACAATTATTCAGGGGATGAGAGTGTCTACCGCAACAGCGGAATCATTGAGGGAGCGACACCAGTAAAGGTGCCGGTGTACCACACCAAACAACTTTGCACAGTAATGAGGAGGAGTGCCCCAACAACGACATAATGACTGGCGCGCCCGCGTCGCAGCATCTGATCGAGCAGTACTGCTGCAAAGAGACACGCAAGCGGTGTGAGGAACACCAGATAGCGCACCTGAAGGCCACTGTACATCTCGACGGCCCAGAAGACGGCTACTGCACCAAGCCAACCACCAACCAACTCGACACCACCACGTGGCAGACTTCGCCAGAGCAGTAACACCCCTGGAAGGAGCAACAGAATGCCGAGTGGATGGAACGAAATCCAGAAAGCACGTGCGATCAGATTATAGGCTGGAACATAACTTCCTTCGAGTACCTGTTCCCCCACCGCAAGCGACTCTGCGACCTTCATTGTGGCGACGGGCGCGTATGCAAACACAAAGCCGATAATGCCACTGATGCCCAACATAATCGTAAATTGCCACCACGTTGAGCGTGGCACGGTGTGCCGTAGCCACAGGGCGACCCATGTAAGTCCCAGCCATGCGACGGCCAGAATGGTTACGCCGATATGGGTGAGGAACGCGACGCTCAATATCACTCCCGCGATCCACCAGTAGCGTCTCTGCGCTGTTTGTAGTGCCATCAGCAGCACAATGGCCAGTGGTGCCATTAGCGCTTGTCCAAAGATCTGTGCAGTATGGCCCCACCACAGCGATGTCAGGCTGATGGGGACGATAGCGTAAATCAGTGCGCTAAAGAGCACCGCACGCGTGTTGGCTCCAAGTTTGCGTGCGAGCGCAGCAATGGTGAGTGTGCTCAACCCATCGATGAGCGAGATACCTCCCTGAACAATAAGGGAAGGAAGAATGCTAGAGAACATTCCTGGGAGTAGTACCAGATACGGACCAGGGGGGTACACCGTTACGCCACCACGGAACTCAAAGGAGCGGTTGGTCATCACCAGCGTGCCATTGATGGTGCTCAAAAAGCGGTCGGTGTTCAGGGGCAGGTCGTAGGCGGAGAAGAGCGGATAGAGTGAGCCAATCCAGCGTACCAGACAGGCCAGCACAGTCAGACCCCACAGGGCATGCAAGATACGTGGTGTACCAAGCCAGGCAGCACGTCGCTCGAGTAGCTTGGGCAGCCAGAGTGTCAAACTGAGCAGAATCGCTACGGCAATGGTCAGCCGTACCACATAGGGGAAGAAGAGCAACGTTTGGTAGTTGAACGCAATGACCAATGCGCCAGCCACCAGCAGCAAACTTCCACCGACCATCCAGAGTTTCAGCTGTAGCCGTCGCATCAATACGGCGAAAAGGGCGAGTAAGGCGGTCTGCACAGCAATAAGCGGTATGGCTGGCCAGATCCAACCTGCGCTTAGGATATTGAGCGTTGCTTCTTCGAGACGAATGCCAACCTGCCGTGTGTCAGGCGGCACAGTGACAGTTGCGCTCTGTATCCCGACATTGAGGTCCCCAAAGCGCGTCGCTGATGGCGGCACCACGATCTCGTAGAGACGTGCTCGTTCATCAAGCGCAATAGTCGCGTAGGGCTGATGGTTGAGACTAATCGTGAGGTCGCTGCCAATGAGTTCTGGTGGCGGCGGCCCAGTACGCACCTGCAAGATGGTGGCATCCCCACGACCAATCTGACGAAATGTGAACTGCCCATTGCCATCGGACCAGCGGAACGCGCCACGCACATCTTCTTCAACCGCATACATGTTGGTGGTGAGCAGTCGCGACTCGGCCCCGCCAAGATCGAAATCGAGTGTTGCTTCTGGACTGCTCAGAAGCATTGTCTGGCCGAACAGCAACACAATTGCAGCTAGCCCGACAAAGAGTAGTATCGGTAACGACGTGGTGTGTCTGGTCTGAGCTATGCGGCGTGACCAATCGCGCCCTAATGGCAGGGTATTCGAAGACGAGGCCATTCACATTCCTTTGGCTGATCTCTGCGCTGCGTAGGATACCGTTGGTTGGCATAACCGTCAAACGCTGTATAGTACCAAATCTGTCGCTGCGAAAAAAGCAAATGCCGATGAGCATGAGCCCATCGGCATAACTGGTGTAATCTTAGGTGTGTATTAGCTGCCGACAATAGGTAAGAAATAGCGCCTTGTCAGATCTAGTTCTTCTCCTAACAGGTGCGCCATCGTTTCACGCATCACTGTCGTGCGCTGTTCCTCGGTATCAATGCCCTCGAAGCCAAACCCAAAGTAGACTGTGTCTTCAGTGGTGATAATTGCACCAATATCTTCGCCAATACTCTCGCGAGAGACGCGGGTAAAGTTATTCGCATTCTCAGGGCTGTCTTCTGGTGGACCAGCCACTTCCCATCCACCAAGACCATCCTCAAACGAGGTCTCTGCACCAGTAGAGATGGTTATATCATCAAGCAGTATGCCCCTTCTTTGAACAGCACTGTCACTGGCATAGGCCAACGATACTTCGACTTCAGAGCCAGCATAGTCTGAAAGATCGATAACCCATTCTTCCCAGCCATCTGATTCACCAGAGACCGCGTTCCATTCACCAGTTGTGCCAGTGGGTGTACAGGTGGCAGGCGTATCATCGGTTGCTGGGGTGTAGGTTTGGTAGCGATCTATAAAGGGATGAATTTCATTCCATCCACTCAGACAACTACGGCCAGTTTCTGTACTGGTGTTTCCATTCTGATCTGGTAAGGTGGTCCAATCATCGGTGTCAACAGTATGCGCCTCTACAAAGAAGTAGTCCCAGTCCACCTCAGTCTCATATGAGGCACGGAAGGACAGGGTTGCTTCGGTGGCATCGGTCAAATCGATGGTACGTGTCAGGCGTTTGTAACTAAGGTTGGCTTGATCAGAGGCCAGCAGATAGTTACCATCGTATGGCAGCAGCACACCCCCAGTAAAGCGACCGGCAATGGTGCTGTCAAATTGAGGGAATTCATCGGCTGGTAGAATGGCACTGGTTACTTCCAACAGTGCGCTATGGTCCTGGTTGTTCGCACCTTCGGTTCCAAAGGTCCACTCGGGTGCAGTGAAGGTTGGGATAGTTTGGTTGATTTCAACATCATGTAATCCAGTGGGATTACCTTCATCATCGAAGATTGTTCCACCAGGGCT
>JBCDFA010000058.1:0-26900 GCA_039178835.1 Chloroflexota bacterium | reverse complement strand
AATTTGTTAGAAGCTATCGAAAATTCAAAGTCGCGGCCCTTGTCACGTCTCATCACAGGACTCGGGGTTCGCTTTGTTGGGACGGTCGCTGCACAGGCATTGGCAGAGCGCTTTGGTTCGCTTGATGCGCTGGCTGCGGCAACCGAGGAGCAGATTACGGCAATTGATGGGATTGGCCCGGCAGCAGCGGGCACTGTGGTACAGTTCTTCAGCCTAGCGTACAACCGTGCCTTGATACAAAAACTCAAAGATGTAGGGGTACAGACTGTCGCGCAGACCAGTGCAGCCACCAAAGCCAGTAGTGCGCTCGATGGAAAAACGTTTGTTATCACCGGGTCCTTGTCGTCGATGTCACGTGACCAGGCAGGCGATTTGATTGCCGCGCATGGTGGCAAAGTGACAGGAAGTGTGACCAAGAAGACAAGTTATCTGCTCACAGGTACAGACCCAGGTGGCACCAAATACAACAAAGCGGTTGAGTTAGGCATACCACAGATCGATGAGGCCGGGTTGCTGGCCCTTGTCAATGTACCAGCCACACCTGCGCTCTCTCAATCGGAATCAATCGCAGAAACGCCGACCGATCCAACGGACACACAAGATCAAATACGAATGGATTTATAACATCCATAACACAACGGATGAATGTGTTACCGAGTGATTAATGGCAAATGCGTTTCGATCTGAGATGGAAGCGGTGGTAATGCCTGTACATAGAGCCATTCCTGAAAGAGATTGTCAAGCTCTTGTCCACTCACCTCTTCGGCGATGGCGATAAAGTCATCCGTGCTGGCATTTCCGTCTTTGTATTGCTCTGCGTAGGCGTGCAAGATATCAAAGAAAGCCTCGTCACCGACACGTAGCCGCAACGCGTGTAAGGTCAAGGCGCCGCGCTGGTATACGTTGGGATTGAAGAGGTTATCGGATGGAGGGTTTCCCGGTGGTAGCAGTGTGCTGTAGTTTTCTCGCAATGCGGCATGGGTCCGTTTCACTGTCGCTGCCAATGCTTCTGAGCCCTCAGTGTACTCAAGCCAGAGCCACGAAGCATAGGTGGCAAAGCCCTCGTTGAGCCAGATGTCTTTCCACTGCTCCAGGCTGACGCTATTGCCAAACCATTGATGGGCCAGTTCATGGGCCACAACTGGCTCAATATTCTCGGGATCTGTCGTAGCAGCGTTGCGTCCAAAGAGCGAGATGGTCTGCGTCTCCAGTGCGAATGAGAGGTCGGTATCTGCGACAACGACGCCATATGCCTCGAAGGGATATGGCCCAAACACTTCGTTGAAAAAGGCCAGCATCTCACTGGTACGGGCAAACGCATCCTCTGACTCCTCAGCGATGTCGCGTGGGAAGTAGTTGCGAATCGGGAGGTTGTTTGGCCCTGCTTCGGTTTGCACCACATAGTCGGTGATGCCAAGCGTCATCAGGTAGCTGGCCATAAGATCGCTAGCTTCCCATACGTAAGTGGTGGTCGAACCATTGTCGATTGTGTCTTGCAGTTGTCCGTTGGCTGCGACAACATAGGGTTTGGCCACTGTGACACGAAATGTGTGGGTGGCTTTGTCAAGTGGGTGGTTGTTGTTGGGGTAAATGGCGGCTGCACCTTCGGGCTCATTCATAACATAGACACCATCATCATAGCGATTCCATCCGTTCAGAATGGAAATAGCTTCAGGCATAATGGGCCTTGGCTCGCCGTTGTAGACGACCTCAACCGTGAATGCATCGCCCTCGTCGAGTGGATTGGCAGGTGTGATGATAAGTTCTGGTTCGTCACGCTGATAGGAAGCTGGCTCGTCATTGACCGTGATATCGGTAATCGTGAAGCCCTCGAAGTCGAGGTTAAAGCTGGCTAGATCTGTGGTGGCCTGAGCCTCGATAGTGACATTGCCATCGATGGTGTCATTGACCATATCAACCGTCAGGTCGATTATGTAGTGGAGGGTATCGTATCCGCCATTGCCAAGCTGTGGATAATAGACATCCCCAACCCCATTACTTGCTTGCGTTGACATAGGTGTAGCAGGTATCGGCTGAGGTGAGGAGTCGTCTGGTTGTGCTGCGATGGGAGGGAAAAGTGTATTTTGGCAGGCTGCAAAGAATATCAGAGGTACGAACAGCATGAGCAGGCGTTTCATCGAGCAGCTCCTTTCGGAACAGGGATGTATCATCTCTATCTTATAATTTACTTCCATGTTGATACATTCTCTGGAGTATTTGTTTTCTGGCATACATTGTACACCTCAGTATCCTCAAGTATACTTTTATTTGCACTGCCGCGCATGCAGTAACGTGGATTGACCTATATTACTAGATGACTTTGTTTCATCAGACTACAAGGAGGGGCATATGTTTCGTTCACACTATGAGCGTCATATTACACATGTACGCGAGGCAGTTATGCGGATGGGGCAACTCGTCGATGTGGCGATTGCACGTGCCGGTAAGAGTCTGGTCTCGGGTGACACGTTGATGGCCAAGTGGGTGATAGACGACGATGGGCAGATCGATGAGGCTGAACAGGATCTGGAAGAGCGTGTGATGAAGCTCTTAGCCACCCAGCAACCAATCGTTTCCAGAGATCTTCGATTGATGAATGTGACATTGGCGATTGGTTGGGAATTAGAACGTATTGGTGATTATGCCAGCGGTATTGCACGTTGTACCGGGCGGCTGTCTGGTCAATCGTATCAACACCTGTTGTCCGATACCATGAGTGCAATGTCGCAACAGAGTCAGCAGATGGTGCAGACGAGTCTCGAATCATTTATCCAACTTGATACTGAACTGGCACGTGGTTTGGGGGAGTCCGATGATCAGATTGATGAATGGCGATGCCAAAGCACGACAGAACTGATGTCCGTTGCACAGACCAGCCCTGAACATGTTGTGAGCGTAATTGAATTACTAGAAGTTCTCCACCTTTTAGAGCGAATGGCAGATCGCGCAACCAATATCGGTGAGCGTGTGATCTATCTCGTGACCAATACAACCGAAACAATCAATGAATAGATTCTCTTATGAAGTGTTTAATGACCGTTTATTCTGCGGTGCAACTCAGGATTTTCCAGCAGATCGCTCACAACGGTTTGCAAATCTGCGATTTCAAAAGGCTTGGGTATTACACGGTCGAAGCCAAGCGCAAGGAGGTCTTCCGGTTTCCAGGGGTTGTCGGTATAGGCAGTAATGGCAACAATAGGGGTATTGGCAAAGATAGGATCCATCCGCAATGTTTGCATGACTTCGATACCGTTTGCGAGAGGCATCTGGATGTCGAGCAAAATAAGAACAGGTGGGTTGTGTTGTGCGAGTGTAATGGCAGTTTCACCATCGGGAGCCAGTGAAAGTTGATATCCGTGACGCATAAAAAAATGTTGCAGCAACGTCAAAATATCCGGTTCATCTTCAGCGATTAAAATGTGCGTCATGTGTTTCCTCACAATACTTATTGATGCCTATTGTAAGGCCTTTTGCAAAACCTTACGAGTCTTCAAAAGTCACTATCCTTTGTAATAGCATGAACCATACCACATATGATCGTTCATCTGCTCAGACGTGCATACTTTGATAGAACAACTTGGTTGCAAAAGTGGATCATTTATAATAACGTAAGATGGTACCTGTTTTCGGTGTTGTCGTGTGTAGACGATTTAATATAATAACAACAAAGAAGTCGTTCAGGTTATGCTATGATAGAAAAATTATTAGCATTATCATGCTATGATGTAATTATCTCCATATTACCTGATACGGTATGTGTGACGTTATGGTTAACCAGTGCTTCTAACATAGTTACAGAATTGAGCATATGAGTTTGTATATTAGCCACCATCTGTGTGCAAACATTGTTCCGGTTCTCTTTCGTACATTTGTTCGTGCGTATGTTCGCCCCCATGTGACGGGTACCGATAATCTCCCGAAAGAGGGTGCATTCATCCTCGCTGCCAATCACAACAGTCATGCGGATACCGCTGTCCTTTTTACAGCACTGCCGCGAGATATTCGTCAACGTTCATTGGCCGCAGCAGCACAGGATTATTTTTTTGATAAGGGATTGCGCCAGATGGTTTCGCGCATTCTCTTCAATGTTATTCCTGTCGCCCGCGAGAGTGGCGGTGGGCAGAATCCTCTGCGGCATGTGATTCGTGCGTTACGTGAAGGGTATGGTGTCTTACTCTATCCTGAGGGGACCCGCAGTTTGCAGGGAACCGTAGGACCTTTTCGCAAAGGTATTGGGCGTTTGATTGCTGAGTTTCCTGACGTCCCGGTGATACCTGTCTGGATTGAGGGCACTAACCGTGTTATGCCAAAGGGACAAAACATCCCACAACCACTTAAAGTAGAAGTCCATTTTGGTGAGCCGCTCTATCCCGGTGCCGATCTGCGTGATAAAACAAGTTGGCAGGTGGCAGCTGATAAAGTGCGTGATGCGGTTATTCTCACAGGCGAGCAGGCTATGCAGGAGCAAGACGATGAGGCTGCTACTGAAGACGATGCAGAGGTACCTGACGAGTTGGTCGCATCTGATGAAGTAGTTGAATCGCCTGAGCTGGATAGCCCAGTGGAACCAGCACATCCTCCTGAGCCGAAAAAAACCAAGTGATGCTGCTCTGGATGGCGCAAACAACAAACATTGGTATTAGTTTTGTCAATAGTGTTGGTACGCTCTCAGAGATCTACTCTTATTGAGATGACGTAAGCATTCATGATCCTATCCACCTGTAATCTGAAGGATGAGACATGACCAATAAATCTGCTGACACCTCGTATCCCATTCATGAATTTTTGCGTGAGCGTTGGAGCCCACGCGCCTTTGCGGATCGCCCAGTATCAACTGAGCAACTTGTGACTGTATTGGAAGCAGCACGTTGGGCCCCATCTGCGTTCAATGAGCAACCGTGGAGCTTTATTGTAGTAATGCGCGACGATCAAGCGGCTTTTGAGCAGGTATTGAGTTGTTTGAAAGAAGGAAATGTGGTGTGGGCACAACACGCACCTGTGCTAATGATTGCTGTAGCAAAATTAGCTTTTGACCACAATGGCAAGCCAAATCGCCATGCGTTCCATGATGTTGGGCAGTCCATTGCACACCTGACATTTCAGGCAGCCGCAGAAGGTCTGGTGTTACACCAGATGGCTGGGTTTTCGCCCGATAAAGCACGCGAAGTATTTACCATTCCTGAGACCCATGAGCCAGCAACTGCACTTGCGGTTGGTCACATCGGTGAAGCTGATGCGCTCCCCGATGCTCTGCGTGAACGCGAAATGGCTGAACGTTCGCGTAATCCGCTAGCGTCGTTTGTTTTTACCGAGGGATGGGATGTACCTTCTCCTTATATAAGCAATAATGCTACTACTTCTTCGTAGTATGCTTTCTCAGTAACTATTATTTTAAAACAGAAGTAGGTCTTTTCCTACTTCTGTCTCTAGGTAACTCTCTATTTGTTCGTGTTTATTGTGTGTCAACAGGAACTGCAAGAAAGGTTCCAGTGTTATCACTAGTACCTTCAAACAGATCGACTGAACCAGAAAAAACACCATCAGTAACTTGATAATTACCAAATATATCTAGCTGCCGGGTTTCATTGCCGCTAACAAAGTTTTTTAAGTTAAACCAAATTTGTGAATCGGCTGAGAACATAAGACCAATTATTTTGGTTTGTTCACCTTCATCAGTGGTATAAGTTCCATCTATTCCTACATATACTCCCACGTAATCAAAGGTTATATCGAGCGTACCAGTTTGTTGTTGCCCAGCTGCTGGTCCATCTGTGATGTTGATTGTTACATCATAGATTCGTTCATCTGGCCATGGATTAAATTCTTGTGCTTGAGTAATTGATACAGGGCTTGCAAAGGGAGTAATCAACGTTAGCAACAAAAGACCTATAAGTAGTTTCAGCTTAGATACGACGTGCTTTTTGAACATGAGAACTTATCTTCCTGGTTAAATAAAGTGGATGTAAATTAATACTATACAAGTAGTATGACATATAAATGAAATAAAGATGTTTAGTTTTAAATAAAATATATTATTTATGTATACAAAAGTATATAGTATTGTCTCATGTGTATTCATCCCTCGCGCATGTTTGTGCTATATCTTATATTGGGGAGGTGCGAAAAGCTCCTATCTTGTAAGCCTTCCAAAGCAGGAAATCTTGTTGTATGATTGATCTCTTACGAGTTTGATTTGTTAGGTGTAAGCTATTAGTGTATATGTTTAATGCGCTAACTGCTTTTCTCGCCATTGTTTGTGCAGCTTCAGCTTTGGAAGTGCTCAATAAGCTATCTACATTGTAAGAGAGAAAGCTCATTGTATGCTGACTTATTGTTTAGCTGGAATTATTATTTACAAATGAGCAACTTGTATACTTTGTTTCAACTGTACTCCTCCATACTGAAATGCTTTTTACCTCGAAGCATAGAGGTATCATGAAATGATATATTTGAGCATAGAAACAATTCTCTATGGCAAAAGCAGTTTCATTTTATAGTACGATATCTTGTGTATACATCAAGATATCGTACAGGTGTGGTTATAACCACACCTGTGTTGATTAATATACTTTTCTACGACAGTTTAGTCTAAGGACTAATAGTGATATCAGCTTGATTAATAGAACCAAGTAAGCCCCCCAGTGCTCCTGAATTCCCCTCAAAGACGTTTGTTTGAGCAGACCCACTAGCATTTATTCGAAAGCTTTCAATAAGGGTTCCAATATCTGGGAGGTCGTCTCGCTCACCAGGAATACCGCCAATTGCCGCAGACATTTGAAGAGCCATTAAATCGTCACTATCTCTAATATCAATAGTACCTTCGACTTGGAAGATAAGTCCTTCTAAGCTGGCATTACCAAACTGTTCTTCTTCGGGGGCAGCGGTGAGACGAAACCACCCAATTACGTCTTCTCGTACCACGCCATTTCCGGTTCCTTCATTAGGTGTTCTAAAGAGAACCAATTCCCCCCGGTAGTCTCCATCTCCATTAATACCAGTTCCAACAACACTCAGATTGCTAGCAGTTGCAGATTTGACACTGTTTACTGTTGCGTTAAAAGAACCAATTCCCCCTAGACCACTATATGTTCCACTAAAATCGCCGTTGAGTGTTGCATCCTGAGAACTCATCTGTCCCTCAACTTCTCGTACCATCTCCTCACCTACATTTACTCTAAGACCATACAAATCAAGGATAACGGTATTGAGATCTCTTACCTCAACTCCACTTACTTCCAGGGTGACACCTTGCGCCGTTTCAGGCCCCTCTGTAAATGTCATAAATCCTCGTGCCTCCGTATTATCTGAAGTGGCTGACAGTTGCAATACCAGTTCAGCTACTGAGGTTGTCCCTCTAATATCTTGTATCTCTACATCATATGTGACAATGTCAAAATTTGACGTTTCACGCTCCTGAGCAGCACTAGTAGATACTAGATGACCAAATGAACTGATAAACAATAGGGTAATGAGGCTAACGATAGATATAAGTTTGGACGTACTGTGTCTTCCGATCATGTAAAGAACCTTTCTGATCAAGCATAAATTCTACAGTGTAAATGACACGTACTGGGCATAGATGTTGTCGCTACACTTGGACGCACAATAACCACATGCCCAGCCACACAGTAGAATAAAAGCAAGACGTTACGTGTAGTTTAATGATTTATGAACAAAAAAGAAATATTTTATTAACTAATTGGGTTGTCTATGTGAGTTACACTAGTGAGAAGATATCGCACGGTTTTACCTCTATAGTTTCATAGGTGTCACGAACTTCAGGCATCATTGAAGGGCAGATAGGTTTTTCTATCGTTCTGTTTCTATGCTTTGTGGGTATAATACATGGCCCAAGATCTGTCGCATTTTAACGTCTTCGGTCTCTATAGATACAGTACATCTTGCTTGCAAGGCATTTGCTGATTATGACAGAACAATACCCAGCGATGTGGAGCTGTTGTTACGGCTACGTTTGATAGGATATGCCTTTCTATCATTTTTAAATTGACAATCAATTGAACAAGGAAACAACCAGCTATCTCTGTTTATTCTTTCTAACTAGTAACGTCAGTTCGGATTAAGCTCGCAGTGTTAGCGGCAGTTTGTCAAGTTGCACAGATGGCTTCGTGAGTTGATGACCGTAGGCAATCAACCCACAAATCAGATTGACCAAAAAGTTGCATGGATGGCGATGCCGGGTATGTGTGATCTGCGCGATGTGCTTCAGTTGGTCAATAATCGCCCACTGGCGTCGTTTGTTTTTACCGAGGGATGGGATGTGCCTTCTCCCTACCTCCCGAAAGAATAAAATGAACCAAAAATGCTCGAAATATGTGCTGTTCGTTCTTTTTTGCTAGGGAAATTGCCTGGCAGGCGTTTTACCACTATAGTGTCTCCAAGAGTAGTTGACGATTTTTTCCTGTCTGTTGTGCTACAATAAAAATATATAGTCGTTAATAACCGTATGCGTTTAAATTGTTATGTTAGGCAACCATAGCTCTGATACCGACCAAATTGATTCGGCACAACGTGAATTACCACTTCCTTCTCCTGTACCGCTCCTATCGAGCGAGGCTCTAGGTTGGTGTGGTATTGTCGTCGAGAAACGGCATCATCCGGCCAATGAGTTCACATACCCTGGGTTCGATCATCATCTTATCTCTATTCATGTTGGACCACCCATTGAGTTGGAACAGACCTACGGAAAGCGCACACACAGAGCTCACGTTCACGAAGGATGTGTTTCGTTGCTTTCCGCTGGGTATGACAGTACGTGGCGACATCAAGACGATGCTCATTTCATCAATATCCAACTTGATGCCTCTTTTGTGACATCAGTTGCTGAACGATCAAATACACCCAATAGCGATAATGTTGAACTTATCGATCTGTTCTCCTCTCCAGATCGCCAGATTCAACAGCTTGGGTCACTCCTCGTCGATGAGTTAACTATTCAAAGCGCTACAGGACGCTTGTACGCCGAATCCTTAACGACTGCGCTGGTCGTGCATCTTATCACGCATTACGCGGTTTTTCCCGCTGCATTGTCGGCTTCTCACGCAAGGTTATCGCAATGGGAACTACAACATGTTTTTGAGTATATCAATGATTGTTTGCGACACGACATCTCACTCACCAAACTAGCCGATCTGGTTGATCTCAGTCCTAACTATTTCATCAGTCAATTTCGCCGGGCTGTGGGAATGTCGCCACATCAATATATTATCAGGCAACGGGTGGATCGTGCGCGAACATTGCTTATAGAGAGCACAAAACCGGTTGCCGAGATTGCCACCGAAGTAGGTTTCTTTGATCAGAGCCACCTCACCCGCCATATGCGCCGCTTGCATGGCATCACCCCTGGGGCACTGCGCCATCAGCAGCGTAGCAATGTACCAAAGAAATCGTAATTTCCTACAAGACTAATCATCGATCTCCTCCTATCATTCCTATTCATACCCTGTATGAAAGGCAATCATGAGCTGAAGTAATTTCTGTGTAAATGATATGCCTTCCTGAAATGAACGTTACTGTTAATGGAGGATAGTATGATCACTCGTTCTCTCGGTTCGAAAGGACCACAGGTGTCGGCAATTGGTCTGGGATGCATGGGCATGTCTGATGTGTATGGCCCCGCAGATGAGGCCGAAAGCATTGCGACCATCCACGCCGCGCTTGATGCAGGAATAATGTTGCTTGATACTGGTGACTTCTATGGTATGGGACACAATGAGCTGTTGCTACGCGAAGCATTACAAGGTCGTAAGCGTGAACAGTGTGCGCTCAGTGTGAAGTTTGGGGCCTTGCGCGATTATGCCGGTGGTTGGCTGGGTTTTGATGGGCGCCCCGCTGCGGTAAAGAATTTTCTCGCCTACACACTGCGGCGTCTGGGAACGGACTATATCGATATCTATCGCCCTGCGCGTATCGACTCGACTGTGCCGATAGAGGAGACTGTTGGTGCCATTGCCGATATGGTGCAGGCCGGTTATGTGCGGTATATTGGCCTTTCAGAAATGGGTGCTGATACGATACGTCGTGCACAGGCCGTCCATGCCATCGCCGATCTACAGATCGAGTACTCGCTTATCTCACGTGGTATTGAAGCCGAGATCCTTCCAACTTGCCGTGAGCTTGGCATTAGTATTACGGCTTATGGTGTCTTGTCTCGTGGCCTGCTCAGTGGTCACTGGTCGAAGGAGCGTACAATAGGTGCAGGCGACTTCCGCACCCACCTACCGCGCTTTAGTGGGGATAATCTTGATCAGAACCTGGCACTGGTCGAGGCATTACGCACAGTTGCGGGTCAAAAAGGTGCGACAGTTGCTCAGGTTGCTATTGGCTGGGCATTATCGCGTGGTGAGGATATTGTGCCGTTGGTGGGAGCGCGGCGTCGTGAGCGTTTGACCGAAGCGCTGGGCGCACTTGAATTCGATCTCACTACAGATGATCTAGAGCAGATCGAGCGTGCCGTTCCATCTGGTGCTGCGGCAGGTGATCGTTATGATGCGATGCAGATGGCGCATTTGGATAGTGAACGTCCCAGCGATACCAGTGCGTGATATGAACAACCTACCCGCTGCTATAGCCCGCTGCTTGAGCGGCGGGTAGATCGAGTGTTATTCTGGATAGGTCTCCAGTGTGCCAACTTTGTATCGTCGAATGCTGTAGAACGGCGAGTCAATAGTGAGCGATGAGGCAGTGTGAAACTCATCGAGATAGTTGATAGTTGCATCGGCAGGATTGGCGTCGGGAATACTCGTCAGGTCGCGTGTGTCATCGATGATGTTGGTGTGCCATATCTCGGTGCTAGCGTCGTAGTAACTAACACGCACATTGAGTGTCGTGTCACTCAGTTGCTCCCACCGCACCCGCAGGATGTCGCCGGGCTCCGGCAGATTCCCTGGTGCACCCGTTGCCTCGGGGAGTTGCCAATCCGCGAAGATAACCGGCTCGCCACCGGTCCACGCATTGTAGATTAAAGTAACGGAACCACGTTCATCAAAAACGGGCGCTACTTCTAAATTCTCTTCCCGGTTCACATCTTTGTGAAAAGCGAGCAGTCCGGCAAATGCGCCCGTTACGTCTGTCGATGGCGTGCCTTGGGTCCAGTCGATCTCGATTTCGGCCCAGCCACTTCGTAGCTCTGGCATCCGATCAAGGTTCAATCCGGCTTGGATGCGACTGCTTGCCGAATAGAGGCCAAAGCGCGGATCGAGCGTGAGTTGATTGGCCCAAGTTGACCAGTCAATCTGGACTTGTGCACCATTCACATCGCGGAAATCGCGCTCCTGTAGCCTTGCCACAGAGCGCAGATCGGGGTCGGAAGGTGCTGACTGGTTAGTTGCGACGCGCCATTGATCGATGAAGAGTTCGAGCGGTCCATTGTGTGTGGTTTCGAGAATGCCAAAAGCGGCCCGATCATATGTCTCCTCCTGCATATGCCCCTGGCGATACCAGCCGTAAAACTGCCCGTCGATCAGAAAGGAAAAGGACCGTTTTACGCCTGGCCCGTTCTGCGAATGCAGCCCCAACTGCACCTCGACCCAACGATCCTGTGGCAAAATACCATACACGGGAAACTCAACCGGAGCGCCATCGGCAGTGTATCCGTACACATATAGTTGCCCCTTCTCGCGCACCCGCAATGACCAGCCAAACGGTCCGCCGTTGCTTGGATAGAGGCTGGCCAGCGTTATATAGCCTTCGCCTCTGAGTTGTGCAATAGTTGCAGAAGGAATATACATGCTGGTCTGTTGCCAATGCCATGTACCAGATCGTTCCTCCCATTGATGTTCGACCGCCGCATCGCGAAACGAGGTGAAGAGTTGTGCTCGACTGCGCTGGTTGGTAACCGCAAGGCGGACAGCGTTGCTGCCTTCTATCGCCTGTGCATTGGTTGCTTCGATACTTCCGCCATCGGTGGTCTCGCGCTCGACCTGCCACGATGATGGGTCGCCCTCAAAGTCTTCGAGCACTGCCGCCGGATCGGTTGGTGGAGCAGGCGGAGCAGTCGGTTGTGGTGGAGGGACAGTTGTTGGTTGTTCTGGTGGCACAGCAGTTGGTGCCTCTGGTAGTGCCTCACCATCACGAACGATGAGAGGGAGCGAGACGGTTATTTCGTCTGTGGGTTCAGCCAGGGCTGTTGCATCTTCAGGCTGCTCACCTGAAGCGTATTCGGTCGTCTCGGTTGGGCCATTGGCTTCGGAAACAACCGGAGACTCGACTCCTATGGATTGACAGCTAAAGATCGACAATGCGCCTATGGATACGACGATAATGGCTGCAAGATAGCGTTTTGTCATGCGGTTTTCCTATTGTGTGTCAAGTAGTGGTCTGAAAGCATCTATGGGTCCAGTTGATACAAACGGTATGGCCCTTCTCTGGCTAGCAGATGATGTGGGCGCTGCTCTAATTCATCAATAAAGGTGAGGGTCTGGTCGGCAACTGGCCCGATAATCAGGTATTCCGCTGTATCTGGAATAGCGGGCTGATCCAGCATGGGTGAGAAGCGCTGGTTGTATACAGCATCAACTTGGGCCGCGAACAGGCGATATGGCGGATGCACAAAGGTCCGTTCTGAGTAGAATTCTACCTCCCATTCCCAGTTCCCAATAAAGGCATCCTCTGGTACATACTCGTCAACCAGACCGGCAAAGCGCACCGCACTCGGGTCGTCGGTCGTGAGAATGCGTTGGGTGCTTTGTACAAGACGTGGCCCTGCCAAAGCAGTCACAAAGATGAGCAGCAGCAGCGCAGAGAATGGAGCAGTCAGTTGTCGTCGTGTTTTAAGTGTAGTCAGCATACCACCAAGACTTACCGCTACACAGATCGCCGATAGAGCCAGTACCGGGTAGAGGAGGCGTGCCCACGGTAGACTGATCAACACAAAGCTCGTCAGCATCAGGCTGGTGGTAGCCAACAACGTTAATTGTTTTAATCCAACGGCTGACCGTTGTCGTGCCTGATACAGCAGGTAGCCCAGCGCAAGGAACATGACGATCCATTGACCGCTGTCACGGAGAAAGGCCAGATTGGAAAGCCAGCGCTGTGGGTAGAAATGCCAGAAGAGGGCGCTGGTCAGAGCGCGTTGGGTCTCGAGATAGGTGGTGCGTCCCTCGGGACCAATGATCCAGAGCGAGAGCAACCCCCAGCTCCCGTATCCAAGGACGATGCCGATGATCGGGGCGAGGCGATGACGCCAGCCTAACTGTCGATAGTAGCAATAGTCGCACAGTGCGATCAGGGCAAACGCCGGACCAACAACCCACAAAAACTGATTTTTGGTCACTACCGCCGCGCCGATGAGGAAGCCGCTGACGATGGTCCAACGCCAACTCGTGTGCCAGCTTTTGAACCATGCCCAGATGCCCATCAGCAGAAAAGCCATGGCGGGAACCTCAGCCAGCACCTGTCGTCCCATCCAGAGCGTGTCGTAGGCCGGATAGCCGGCGGTGAGAAAGAGCGTCAGACCTGCGATGGCAGCGGGCCAGCCTGCAAGATGACGCACGACAAGGTAGGCGCCAGCAAGCGCCAGGAGCAGGTAGCTTGCGGTAATAACACGAGCAGCAGCAAGCTGGTTGTCGCTTGTTGCGAGTGCGAGGGCCACGGGCATCACGAGTGTCGGGCCGGTCCCGCCACTGGGACTCAGTTGTTCAAAGGTATCGCCGTTACGGGTGGCATATTCCCCGTGGTGGGCCAGGTTGTGTGCAAATAACAGGTACATGCCCTCATCCCATCCGCTAATCGTGGGGTAGTGACCAAGACGAACAAAAGACAGTGCGATAGTAAGCGGAACAATACAGATCAGGATCAGGAGTTCGGCACGGAACATCTGCCATTGTGGCCATCCAAGTGCGTTTGATTGACTCCTTCGTCCAATCTTCGATAGTTGCATAGGCTACACCTGCATTCTTTATACAGACTGAGCAAGCAATGATCTTGATTGTGGAACGGTGTCTGAAATGTACTGGCAGGGATGTTGCAGCTTGCTTGGCGGTACACGCCGACCTAAAGACAGAAAATAATTCTGCCTCTACGTAGTCACAACGATGTTCTTCAACAGTATCACACGCCAATCGTGGCAATAGTTAATCATCTGTATAGTGTGTGATCTCAGAAAGATTCTTGTCATTTCCTTCCTAGACGTTACTACTAATGTTGTGCCTATGTAGCTGGTTGATGTCACGTCATGTGAGATATCACACGACAAAAAGTGTATCGTATATGTATGGCATCTGTATGACTTTTGTATGTGTTTTGTATGACTTTTTGTATGTGTGTATCCTTGACTTTTTCTAAATACTATATATAATATTTTTACCTATAGGTATTTATTTAGATAATTTTGTTGCTCGATATGTCGGTTGTACATGTGGTTTGGATGTTTCGATATCTGCTTTGTACGCTTTTTGTTTGTGTAACCCTTGGGGTATATGTGTTACCAGCAACGACTACACAGGTGGCTATCGCTATTGCTCCACCTCAACCAGAATACGAAAATTTTAAGACCTTTACAGACTCTGGTTGAACCGAATTTGGTGCCTTCTAGGCTACAAGTAACCAAATGACGCGTTTTGAGTAAGTACAAATGTCTTCTGTGTTATTGATAATCATGCCGTAATAAGTGGTTCTTTATAGCTAGACAAGGTTCTTAGCACAGTTGGACGCACGTTGGAGTACCCTTATAAATAGGGTTTTTGCTTTAAACACCATTGGTGTATGCACTCATAGGCCGATGACTCACAACTGTTGAGATCGATATCTGTCTATCTCAGTCAGGCAGATATCAATTCACAGATGGAGTATGTGTGGTGTTGGACGCTTACTCTGTTTTTATCGCCCTTTGATGGTTTAGATATGATAGTTATACCAGAATGGAGTATTATTGATGAAAATGTCATACATTGTCCGTTATCTTATCTGTACGTTACTGGTTTGTGTCACTATTGGTATATCGACTGTACCTACCTCCGCTGCTAACACCAACATGTCGTTACATTCACCATCCGAATCGTTCAAGATGCAATTTTCATGGAGTATGTTTACTCGAGAATCGGCTAGAAAGTTTGCATTAAGGGAAAAGGCACGTTTCGAACAAGAGTTCAATGTTTCATGTCGTATTTATGATGAAAAAGGTTTTACTCCTCCTCCAGGAGGGGGTGTCACCTGGGTACTATACACCACCTGTAGTCCTCGCTAATATGAGTTTAGCCCTATCAGGATGCCATTAGGGCCTTTGTAAGGTGGTTACCTGCAACCTCCAAGATGTGAGTGTACCTGCATCTTGGAGGTACGTATGACATACAGATTACATCAAGCTCATGGAAATAGATGTTTATGTATGTTGCTGACTTTCATTGATTTTATTGGATGTTATTAATATACTTGTTTATACACGTTAGTGAAATATATCAAAGGTATATGTCTACATAAAGTAGACTTCACTGTTAGACAAGTAACAATCCCTAAGAGTGTAACAGTCTATGTAACGATAGAGTAAGGAATATGATAATGACATTTTCACCCCCTGTTCGTTGTCTTGTCTATGTAGTCTGTTTCTCCCTTGTGGTTGGATTGTCTGTTCTATCAGTCTCTTCAGTGCGTGCAGCTACCTCTGATACACAAGCACAGTCAGAACCTACATCGTTTGAGAAGACATTTGTCGGTTTTGACTGGAATGGTTTTAGCATGTCTGTCGCCGTCGCCGATGCAAAGCGCCAGAAAAGTAGCTATGAAAAGCGCAACAACGTTTCCTGCAACATTTTCAATATCAAAAAAGATTATGGATCAGTCTACGTTGCCACACTGTATACACGATGTAGCAACACTTAGCTGCATATTGTTATTTTAGGATGAGTGTTATAGGCTGTTGAAATCTAAAACGAACGATAGCCTATAACATTGGCCCTTACCCTTACGCACTTTGCGGTTGGGCGAGCGGCTCACTACCTATCTCTCGTTCTGATTCACCCAATACATCGTGACGGTAGAGATCGGCGTTGGTAGCGGCTTCGCGCATACTTAACTCAGCCAGCAGACGGGCGAGACCCCATGCACTGATAAGCTGAATGCCAGTGAGGACGAGAAGTGCCGAGACGACAGGGGCAAACCATGGTGCGGTGCTAGTGATAGCCGTGAGATCGGCGGCGACAGCAGCGACATAACAGACAAAGCCACTCAGGATGGCGACGATGCCAAACCACCAGTAGTGCTTCTCGATCTTGCGGCCATTCCCCCGACGCCCCAACAGACCCTGCCGAATAGGGCGTTTGTGAAAGAGCGCCACGATATAGCTGAATGAGGTACCAGTGGTGTAAAGTGTGACGCCTGCGACTGCAAGAACGAGTGCGCCAAAGAATTGTGGGAAGGGCCAAGTGGGCGTCGCGGCACTCAGATGGGTCATGCCGGTAATGCCAGCGACGAGTACTGCTAACATCAGCAGTGTTGCGCCCAGCCCACCGAAGACGCGGACAGGGTTATAGGTGAGAGCTGTCCATACGATGCTCTTGAAGAAGCGGAGGCCGTCGTGTACAACGCTGAGTTTGCTGCGACCCGAACGCTCCTTGTACGGAATCGGCGTTTCGACCATTTTCAGGTTTTCGTGCAGTGCGCGGGTGCTCATTGCCGGGGTGAAGTCAAGTGTATCTGGCAATGGATAGAGCATGGGTAGAGCTTCGCGGCGAATGATGCGCTGACCGCTGGCGCTGTCGCTGATGCGTACCCCTGCGACAAGTGAGAGCAGATTGGCAAAGATTGTGTTTCCGATGCGTCGCACGAGGGGCATTTCGCTGCTGGCACCGCTCATCCGGCTTCCGATGACCAGATCAGCTCCATCAAGCGCAATTTTGCACATTTCGGGGAAATATTCGGGTGGATAGGTGCTATCTGCGTCAAGAAAGCCCAGCAATTCACCTTTTGCCGCATGGAAGCCGGTCTTGAGTGCACCACCATACCCTTTATTCTGTTGACGGATGAGTCGGACATGTGGCGCAAACCCCGCTACAATCTCGGCGGTTCGGTCGTGGGACCCGTCATCCACGACAATACACTCAAGTGTGTCCACACCAACAGCGGGTAATTGCGTTTCAATCGCAAGTATCCGCTCTACAATCGCTGCAATACCATCTTCCTCATTGTACGCGGGAATGACAACCGAGAGCGTAGTCATCAGTAAGCTCCTTTATGTGTGGGTGTAATTAATAGACGGTTAGTTGTGGCACGGTTTCCTGTGCGAGAGGTTCATCTTTGAGATTGCGAACGATTCGCGCCGGGTTCCCGACGGCGACTGAATACGCAGGCACATCGCGTGTGACAACCGCACCTGCGCCGATGACGGCGTTGCGTCCAATATGTACCCCATCAAGAATAATGGCTCCTCCACCAATCCATGCGCCATCCTCAACGCTGATGCCCTGCGTGGTGATGCCTTGGTGGCTGATTGGCTGGGTGGTGTCGTGGTAAACATGATTGACGGCCAGCATCTGAACGAGTGGGGCCAGAAACACATCATTGCCAATGGTGATACCACCCTGCCCACGCAAAATACAACTCTCGCCGATCAACGAACGTTCGCCAATCGTGATACCTGCATAGGGGAGATTGCGAAAATTGTATACGTGCAGGATGGCATTTTTCATAACATAGCTTTCGGCACCAATGGTGATACCTGCTGGGCAGGCGTGCAGATAGGTACCGTGATCGAGATAGACGCTGCGACCAAGCCGGACATGGTTCGCAAAACGAATGCGTACTCCATCTTCGATGGCTGCGGCACCATCCATCTGGAGTATGCTACGATACACGATGGTGCGTAGGCCAATACCAATAATGCTTGGCAGCCAGCCAAACAGGCCCTGGATGAGTTGTTCCCACAGGTACTGTTGCACCGATGTTGCCTGGCGTGAAATGTACAGTTGTAGTTGTTGCAACATAGGTTACTCGGTATCCTCATAGTCAGCGCTGCGACGTACACGACGATGACGACGTAGTGTGCTGTGTCCTTCTGATGGCGTTCGTGCCGCAGATCGTACCGAGGCAATGACACCTGACGGGGTGATTAGTTTCCCATCACTATCAGTTTGATGCCCGTTCGCTGGACTCATGTGTTCAGGTGGCGGTGTCACAATGACTGATGCTGGATCACGTGGGGCAACAAAGCCGTTGGACCCAACATGCGCTCCACTGGCAGCAGGTAGCGCGGGATAGTGTTCAACGCCTAGTTGCTTCCAGAAGCCACGTAGCCCTGATGCTTGTCCTGAAGGTGTAAAGGTAACTGCCCCAAGCAGTTGGGTACCCCGTTGATGCAAGAGGCGTGCTTTGCTTCGGTCCACACTGTCACGCATGTTTTGTTTAGGGTCGAGTGCTAATACTACGCCATCAACCAGTGGTGCGATAAGGGCGGCATCGGCACTATCAAGCGCTGCAGGACCATCGAAAAGAACAATATCGGTGGCTTGCAAGAGTTGTTTCACCAGCTCTGGCCAGCGTAGCGACGGAACCAATGCAGGTAGTCCCTGATCATCGGCTAGCTTCCCTGGTAGCAGCATGACATTGGGGATGGCCGTCGGGCGTAGATGAGCCCAAATTTCACTCTGCGAATCCTGTGCAAGCTGTGACCAGTCCAGTGGGCCACTGTGTGGCAGTAGTGTTCGCGTTAACAGAGGATTGCTTAAATCCGCATCTACTATCAACACTTTGTGACCAGAACGAGCGAACAGGTATGCCAGATCAATGGTAAGGCAGGCGCGATCTTCACTTGGATGGGGACTGCTGATAATGAATGAGCGTGATCCGCTTCCGGCAGCCGCAAGCAGGACATTTGTGTGGACATTGCGAATAGCTCGTTCTCGATCCTGTGCAAAATCGCTGTCTGCAAGGAGAATCGGTGGCCCAACAGGGACAAAGCCTAGATCGTCTAATCCAAAACGATCTGTCAGATCACGTTGGCCTTTCCAACGATTGTCCAACCGTTCAAGGACAAAGATGGCGAGCAATGCGAGCAACATACCTGCCAACCCTGCTGAGCCTAGGGCAATACGACGCTTGGAAGGCAGTGCCTCAGTTGGCGGTGTGGCACGGACCAGAAAGTCGATACTGTTCACAGCAGAGTCATTGAGTAGACTAAGCAGGGTGCGATAGGTTGCTTGCTCATCGTTGAAACTCGTTTCAAGTTCGTCGAGTTGCTCACGAAACTCACGTCGGTCCGCTGCTGAGGTAGCTTCATCGACCTTGCGTTGCATCTCTATGATCTGTGCATCCAGTTCATCGCTCTTGGTAAGGCTTGCATCAATCTGACGCTGAATCTCCCGTTGTTGATCCTCTATCTTTTCCGGCGATGTTGGGCTATATGCTACAAGCTGCTCGCCAATAGCATTAGAGAGAGCCGCAGCACGTTCAGGATTGGTGTCGACAATAGCGATTTCGAGCAATCCGGCATTGGGAACAACATTGGTTTGCAGCATCCGGTCACTGATGTATTGCCATGGGGCTTGTATCTGGAGTTGTTCTCGTACAGGTGCGAGAATAGGTTCTCGGCGTGCCAGTTCTTGGTAAAAGTGTCCCAATGAGGCACTCAACTCAAGTTGGTTGCGGTCGGGAAGTGTACTATCGAACGCATTCCCTATCTGGAGTGTTGTTCGTGCATAGTACGAATCCGGTTGGTTTTGAGTGAGGTAAAACGTTGTGCCAGCAGAAATACCCACGGCAATCACCACGACCCACCACCAGCGTAGCACTGTTCGTAATACATACTTGATATCATCCCAGGTCAGCATCATGACCGTTGCTCCTTACCCTTACGTGGGGAGGGTTACCTTTTGATTAACGATACGTTGGTTACGAGGGATAGTTTGTACATATTGCGTATACTCTTGATCGACTATCCATGCAGCAGCGTGGAGTATATCCTGCGCGATATAATCTGGACAATGCTGTTGTAATTCAGGTAAAACAAACTGTTCTGGCCCGCGCCCCGTGGTAACCAGAATAGAACGACAAGAGAGCTTATGACCAGCAGCAATATCGGTCCATGCATCACCGATCATATAGGCGTGTTCTACGTCAACATCCCATTGTGTAGCAAGGTCTTGCAGCATACCAGGCTGCGGTTTGCGACAGCGACAATTGCTTTCAGGTGTATGAGGACAGTAGCGAATGTCGTGAATATGCCCGCCATGTTCAGTCACTGCTCGACAGAGTCGTGCGTGTATATCACGGATGACCTGTTCTGCAACGATACCACGGCCAATCACCGCCTGATTTGTCACCACAAAGACGTGAAATCCTGCCTGATGCAACAGACTCAGCCCTTTCAATGCACCAGGAATGAAGTGGAATTCATCCCATGATTTGACGTGATCTGTTCGGTTTTCATTAATGACGCCATCGCGGTCTACAAAAACAACTCGCATGCGTGCCCCTATCATTTTATTGTCGTTGACTCACTGTTACTCTTGCCAATCGTATGGTGAATTCAGGAGAGACGTGTGTAATAAAACGCGTGTTCCCTCGAATTCAAATGCAAAACCGACTTGCTGCAACCCTAGTTGCTCCAGAGAGGTACGTACTTGTGTTTGTTGGTCTTCAGGACAGTAGAGGAGTAGAAACCCACCTCCTCCGGCTCCAGTGATTTTGCCACCGAGTGCGCCGTTTCGACGAGCCTCGTTATAGGCTGTATCAATGAACTCATTGGTAACACCACTGGCAAGTTGTTTTTTCTGTTGCCAACTCTCATCTAACAACATTCCAAAATCATCAAGATGGCCAGTTTCCAAAGCATCCTTGATTTGCCAACCGAGTTCCTTGATACGATGAAGTGCTTCAACAGTGCGGCTTGCACGATCTTCACTGGCCGATTGTTGCTCATGGAGAATATCGCGTGCATGTCGTGTTTTACCAGTGTAGAAGAGCATAAGACGGCGTTCAAAGGTGCGAATGTGTGAGGCGCTCATTTGTAGCGGAGTAACCTTGACGCCATCAGCAGTAAATTCAAAGCAATTGAGGCCACCAAAAGCTGTGGCATATTGATCCTGCTTGCCAATGGGTGCCTCCATCCGTTGTGTCTCAATGATGTAGGCTGTCTCAGCGAGTTGGGCCTTGCTCGTGCTTTGCCCTGTCAGGGTGCTGAAAATGTTGCACAGTGTGACAGATGTAACGCTTGATGAACCAAGGCCAGTGCCTGGAGGAACTTCGGATGCAATGAAGATGTTTAGGGGTGCACGCAGATCAAAGTGCTCATAGATGACTTGTGAGAGTCGCAGTTCCAAATTATTGTTTTCATACGTGCTGCCATCAGTGGGCATCTTGAGAACACTGCGATAGTCCGCTGAGATGACCTGGAAGGTAGTATCGAAATTCTTGGACACAATACCATAGATGTATTTGTTAATTGTGGCACTCACGACCATTCCACCATGGCGCATATAGTATGCAGCCAGGTCAGTTCCACCACCACCAAAACTAATCCTAACTGGAGAGCGGGCAATTAACACAATAGAACCTCATTCCGTATTGTCTGCGTCAGTTTTGTCCGTGCGAAACCAGGTAGAAGAGTTGGGGAGACGGTACTTACCTGGTATGTTTGAGTCATAACGTCACGTTGCGCTTATTACTCTAGCACGCCGCTATGAATCACGGCTGACGAGGGACGGAATGATGAATGACAGTTTGTTTAACTGGAGAGATATTGTTGTATGTAGGAGGTGTATGCTATGCAATTTTGACGTTGTAATAATTTTGATAGGAGTTAGTTTGGAAGGTGTGTGAATTTATTGACTTTCTTGTCGCTTAATTGATAATTTGTATAACTTGTGGGCGATACAACATTTGTTTGATTTATTTTTTAAAAGATTTCTGGTTAGTATTTGGAGCTGTAGAATATCGCTTTGAGGTGTTCAAAAAGTCATATAGATGTATTGATGTTTTCCCGGGATTAGGTGTATATAAGGAGTTTTGCTTTTAAAGGTGTGATTTTGTACCTTTATTGTAGATATTTGAAATTGCTCATTCATTGATTTTGGTGCGTATTTTTGATTTTGAGATGTTCTATGCTATGTATAGAGCATTTGATGAGTACTATTGATATATCAATGACAGTTATTTGATATTAATGTGCAAATTCACAACCTTGCTTTAATGTTTTGTTCACCTTCTATGCTCATCCAGAGTATGTGCATGCCGCTTTTGAGGAGAAAGTTATGTCAGGTACAGCCCATCCTAAAAAATGGTTCCTGGCCACTAGTCGTGTGGTTGATATTCTCGTACAGCTAGGAAGCCGAGTGACAGAAGTTCAGTCTTTGGTTCGCCTAGACACTCGTGATTTAGAACTTGCGGTCGAGTCGGCCCGTGTATCTCTTGCTCAGGCGCAGTCAGAACTGGACAGCCTTACGGAGGGGCCAACCGACGAGGAGTTGGCACAGGCAAGACAATCACTTACATCGGCCCAGAGCAGTGTTGTTCAAACCCAACAGAGTATTACGGTGTTACCTATGTGGTGGTATTCTAGGCATCCTTGTGGGAGCAGCAGGTATTGTCTTGATCAGAAGCCTCGCAACTATTTTGGCAGAAATCACTATCATTTAGAGTGTTTCGCCCATAGCTGTACTGATTGCAACCAGTTTTTCAATCATAACTGGCATTATCTTTGGTCTGTACCCTGCACAACAAGCAGCTCGCATGATCCCGATTGATGCTTTGCGACATGAGTAGTATGGTGTGTTCTGTGCCCTGACGCTCTTCACTTCTATGCAACCGATGGTGATAATCGTCCATGCATGGATTGTGACTCAAGGAACGTTCGTGCCTGCCGACACAGTTCGACAAAGGCTACCAGGTCGCGTGACTGAAATCGCACGATGCGGCCATCAAAAATAAGTGCTACGGTATTTTGTTGGGGGCAGGGCCAGACACCGCGTGAGCTGCTGATACGTGGGAGAGGCTCCCCTGCGGCTAATGCTGCCATCGTATCTTCCATAAGTTGACAGATAAGATAAAACTCCTGCTCGGTAAAAGCCAGGGCAAAGTAATTGAAATCGATTTGGATGCCTTGTTTTGATAGTGCCAGGATACACCATTCATTGTTGTTACGAGCAATAATCTTGTGTTGTGTATGATTAGGCATGTCTGACCTCTGAATCTGTTACATCAACCAGTGGCAATTCAGGCGAATAGAATACGCTGTCATAGTGCCAGAGGCTACAATCGATACCTGTCGAAGTGTAGGAAGCCAAACGCCCTGAATATCGATATGCTCGTCAATACGGGCTTCGCTTTGTACCAACCGCCCACTGCCCTGTTTGCAAAAGAATGTAATCGAGTAGCGTGGGAGCAAGCGGCCATCCGGCACCTGGTGGTGATCGAGTATCTGCGTTGTAGTTGATTCGGGAGCCGTTCCACGATAGCGTTCAGTAATACTATCATTCTGTACTCGATAGTGCGTTTCCAGACGTTCACCATGCAACGTAATGCATACGCCAAGGGGATGGGGGGTGTTGTCGAGCACCAGTGGATACGGACCAATGCGCTGGTTGACAGGAAGATATTGGTGCCATAGAAGGAATGACTGGATCTCGCGGCGAACCAACCGTTGCATATCAGCATCATCAAGCAGTACGTCGATGTTGTGTGATGCATGGGCGATAATTTTGCCAGAGCACTTTCGGTCATTGTTTTGGACAACGATATCTGCTCTGAATCCAGAAAAGCGCCTTGGAAATGTATATTGTTGTGCAAACGCACCTTGGAGTAATGCACGTGCTCGTGCTTCATCCGTTGACCTTTGACTGGTCGATGCTGGTGTCGTCAGCCGTCGTGATGTGTCTGTAGAAGTGTAATCCATCTTGTTATACACCCATCCTTTATATCTTACTTCTATAACCTGTATTGTTTGTATTTGATATAATTAACTGATATTATTAGATTATACTAATATGATTTGTTTGTCAATATTTTGATAGTCATGTTATACCTCGTAAATAACGTATACCCATCTTTATGGTGATGGATTGCGTGATGAGCTGTAATCGTTGGTGCACAAAAAAGCCCCCCAAACGGGGACTCTTGTGTGTTACGCTCAAGTGAGTGTTTGGTGGGGCCAAGGAGCTAGAATGGACATCACAGTCATATGCGTGAAGGAGATACTATATCTCCTCTTGTTGTTGTCCTACAGCGTATCTCGATAACACTCCGGTCTGTGCGATGGCATTGCCGAACAGCCGTGCAAGCCAGGCTACCAAAATACCCGTTCCAATAGAGAGAATTGCAGCTATCACAAAGACCTGAGGTATGATGTTAGCGAGACCAAAGCCAATTGAACCCAACACAAGAAAGGTCAGATTAACGAGGATACCGGCAGCGATAAACACGGGTAGACTGTAGTTGCGATACCGGGTGATAAAGAATGGCAATTCGCAAAGGAGACCATTCACAATATAGATCACAAGTTGTATCCAGCCAGTCGGGTCAAACAGGACCTGTACCAATCCGGCAAGGATTTGGCTGGTGAGTGCCACGCCGGGCCGCCGTATGATATAGGTTGTTAGTAAGCCAGGAAGAATGAAAACACTCCCCAGTAAAGCTCCTGCAATGGCTGGCGTGAGTGCGGATATGGCCAGCAAGTATATATAACTCAAACCGATAAATACAATACCACAGACCAGCGAGATTACCGCTGTAACGAGCAGATCCTGGGTTTTCCAGCCAACTGAGCGTGGTTTGCTTGAGGGTGTCATCGTTGCCATGAGACTAACTCCTTGGTGTGTCACAGCTCTTCGTCATATTACAGTTCTTGTATAAATACGAATGGACCAAGCAATCCGATCTGCCACAAAACAAGTACGATGAATAAACTGATGACCCAGAAGCCACCAATAAAGATCATATCGCGGCGCTGAAACGAGAAGTGTCGATAGTAGGTTCGTGTCTCGAATGCACCAAATGCCCGCCCATCCATCGCGAGGGCCGTGCGTTCAGCCTGGCGAATGGCTGTGGCCAGAAGTGGGATGGCATAGCGTTGTGCGCGGTCGTAGTGTGCACGTAGACCGCCTTTGTCCGAGATGCCACGCACACGATGAGCAGCCCGGATGATACGGAGTTCGTTTTGTAGCATCGGTACAAAGCGAAAGGCTGCGAGGGCGCTGTAGCCGATCTTGTAAGGCAGTCGCCATTGCTGGACCAATGCACGAATAAAGTCACTTGCATCGGTGGTGAGGGTGAACAGCAGCGAAAGCAAAATCAGAGAGTAGATGCGTAGTGCGGTTGCCACCCCATAAACGACTCCTGCTTGATAGACGGCGATGGGGCCAAACTCGAACAGCAGTGGTGAGTGATCGACCAGTTCGCGGCGCACAACCAGCGGATACATGATCAAAAACCCGGTCATCAAGAGTATCAGCGGTACTGCGATCCGTAAAAAGTTTTGCGGTGGGATACGGCCCATGACTAGGATTGTTAGCGTGGTAAATATGATGAAGGCCAGGGGTATCCATGGCTCGGTTGTGAGCGCCACAAAGAGTAACACAGGCAGAGGTGCCAATACTTTGCTAAGTGGATTCAGTCGATGCAGAAATGAAGTTGTTTCTACATAAAAGGTTTGCATTTTCTTTTGGCTTCCTTAGAAGATAAACGTACTATTTCGCCAGTCTATTGGCTAACTTTTATCATTGTTTGGTCAAACATCTCAATGATATCGTCCATCGTTAATAAACCCTGCCACGCGCTATGGTGTTCTGCCATCTGTGCAGTTAGGCGTGCAAGCGGCGGGAGTGTGAGACGCGCTTGTTGGAGCAGGTCTGGTTGGGCAAAAGCAAGAGATGTTGGTCCATGAAAGAGGAGATGTCCTTGTGACATAACGGCCACATGCTGAGCGTAGTCAGCAACCAGCCCCATGTCATGGCTGATAATGATGATCGTTCGCCCTTCACCATGTAGGTCCTGAAGCAACTCCATCATCGCTGTCGCGTTACGCTGATCCTGTCCAAAGGTTGGCTCATCCAGAATCAAGATCTCTTGCCCAACGGCTAACATCGTGGCAACACTCAAGCGACGTTTCTCTCCGTGGCTGAGGGTAAATGGGTTCGCTTTGGCATAGCGGGTCAACCCAAAGCGCTCTAACATGGTTGTTGTGTGGGTATTCACTTCATCATCACCCAGCCCCATCGTGCGTAATCCGTATGCAATCTCATCATAGACAGAATTTGTGATGAATTGGTGCTCAGGATTTTGAAACACATACCCGATTTGGGTCATCAGATCGTGTGCCTGTATACGGGTAAGGTCGTTGTTATTGATAAAGATCGTTTTGGCAGGAGGGGACAATATATGGACGAGATGTTGGGCGAGGGTTGTTTTGCCTGCGCCATTTGATCCAACAATTGCGAGAAAATCGCCCTGTGGTATGGTTAGGGATACATCGTCAAGGATGCGCTTTTGCCCATAGTTGAATGAAAGTGAATGTACGTTGATGACGGTGGTTGCTTCTGGCAGGGATGTGGTGATGGTCTCCTGTGGGTTGCTCACTTGTTCTAGGGTGGAACTAACTTCGATAGTCTGGAGAGCCGTTTCAGCCTCTTCAAGGGTCACTGGAAACGGTTCAAGCGCAAATCCTAGTGTACGCAGGTGGTGGGCAAGCAGGCAGACCTGTGGCATCCAAATACCATGTGTTTTAAGTGTATCGGCATAATCACCGAATACAGTGCGGGGTGTTCCATCAGCCAGAATACTTCCATGTTCGCCCAAAACAACTACCCGATCAATGAGATGCATTAATTCATCAAGCTTATGTTCAATCAGGATTATGGTGTGGTCGTGTTGCGCTTTTTGCTCACCGATCAACGCAAAAACATCTTGTGTGCCTACTGGGTCAAGGTTGGCTGTTGGCTCATCAAACACAAGGATGTGTGGTT
>JBCDFA010000057.1:0-27039 GCA_039178835.1 Chloroflexota bacterium | reverse complement strand
CAGTTCAGGTAGTGCAACGACAGGTGAAGCTTCCATGGACCTCTTATGATTGGCGTGACCTGCCAGCATCAACACACAGTGATCAACTACAGGATTTTCTCGAGACTGATCGAAGCCAGGGTTTTGTACTTGATCAAGCCCCCCTTTTACGACTCGCACTGATACAAACCGATGGAGATGTGTACTGGTTTATTTGGACTAATCACCATATGTTGCTCGATGGTTGGTCGCGTGCCCAGGTGATGCAAGAGGTTTTGGTGAGCTATAAAGCGTTTGTTACTCATCAAATGCCAGACATGCCTCCGGCACGTCCATACCGAGAATATATTCACTGGCTCCAACGTCAGAACCAAAACCTGGCTGAACAATACTGGCGTAAGCAGTTGGCTCATTTTACAACCCCGACACCGTTGCCACATGATAAGGGGAGTCATAACTCGGGGGCCATGGCACGTAAAGAGATATTGCTTTCAGAATCAACCACTCACACACTTCAATCCTTCGTCCAGCAACATGGATTAACACTTAACACGGTCGTACAGGCTGCGTGGGCATTACTCCTCAGTCGTTCGAATGGTGAAACAGATATCGTTGTGGGCGCAACGGTTGCGGGTCGTCCTGCGGAGTTGCTAGACAATACATCTATGGTTGGTTTATTTATTAACACATTGCCTGTTCGTATAATAGTCTCGCCAAAGATGAAACTGGTTGACTGGTTGCTGGCGTTGCAACGGGAGCAAGCAGAATTGCGCCAGTATGAGCATACCCCACTAATACAGGTGCATGGTTGGAGTGAGATACCCCGTGGTACTCCCCTGTTTGAAAGTATTTATGTTTTTGAAAATTATCCAGTTGATGCAGTCGTTCAACAACAGCGCAGTGAAATAACCATTAGCGAAACCCATTTTAATGATCAAACAAATTATCCGCTCAATCTTCTGGTGGGTATAGATGAACAGGTAGATATACAACTGGGCTATGATACTGCCCGCTTCACTGCATCTGCCATTGACCGCATGCTGATGCATCTGAGCATCATCATTGATGGTATGGTGACCATCCCTGATCAGCTAGTTGGTCATATTCCCTGGATAAGTCCTGCTGAACGACAACATTTGTTGTATGAGGTAAATGCTACGACCGTTTTGTTGCCACCTAATATCACTATCACGGATCTCATTATGGCTCAGGTTGCCTGCACCCCACAGGATATTGCGGTCTCTTGTAGTGATATGCAGCTTACCTACAATGAATTAGCCGTACAGGCTAATGTGATAGCGTCTCTTTTATTAACATATGGTGTCAGCGCAGAAATACCAGTCGGTATCTTTGTGGATCGATCTCCTGCAATGCTGGTAGCTATGCTTGGTGTGCTCTTGTCTGGAGGCGCTTATATACCCCTCGATCCTTCCTTCCCAACTGAACGCCTCCAATGGATTATGGAGGACTCGGGGATGCAGTTGGTTCTGACTCTCCCTGCTCTGAAAGCTCTGTTACCTTCACATATAGACCAGGTACTCTGTTTAGAACCAAACGGTGATCTTACCACACCTGTGGCTCCCACCAATAACAGTCGTAGGGGGAAACCATATGCGCTGAGTCCTGCTTATGTTATATACACATCGGGATCGACCGGACAACCTAAGGGTGTCGTGGTTACGCACCAGGCATTGGTAAACTTCCTTGAAAGTATGCGACACACTCCTGGTATAGCGGCTGCAGATACGCTCTTTGCAGTAACCACTTTCTCCTTTGATATTGCGATGCTTGAGCTCTTCCTCCCGCTGCTCGTTGGTGCTCAGGTAGTCATTGCAACTGCTGATGAAACGACTGATGCACAGTTGTTACGTACCCGTCTTGTGGAGACGGGTGCGACCTATATGCAGGCAACACCTGCGACATGGCGTATGCTGCTGGATGATGGTTGGGAGGGGCAGCAAAAGCTCACGATTCTGTGTGGTGGCGAAGCACTACCGCGTGATCTGGCACAAGCACTCCTCCCAAGATGTAACGCCCTCTGGAATATGTATGGCCCGACCGAGACGACGATCTGGTCTGCAACGCAACAGATTACCGAAACAGATACAGCGATTACCATCGGCCCACCCATAGCGAACACCCAATTATATGTACTCGATGATATGTATCAGCCTGTCCCCATCGGGGTTCCTGGTCATCTCTATATTGGTGGTAATGGTCTGGCCCGTGGCTATTTGAATCGACCAGATCTAACTGCGGAGCGATTTGTACCGCATCCGTTTAGTGTAATCCCCAATGCGCGTCTGTATCGTACAGGTGATCTTGCCCGCTATCACGAAGATGGAACGATTGAATATATTGGACGTGATGATCTTCAGGTGAAAGTTCGCGGGTTCCGGATCGAACTGGGTGAGATCGAATCTGTCCTTGGGCAGCATCCCAGTGTCCATCAGACGGTTGTGTTGGCTCGTGAAGATGTGCCGGGAGAGCGCTATCTTGCCGCATATATTGTACCGACATCAGAGCAATCCTTTGATACCCAGGAGTTGCGACAGTTTCTACAAAAGCAAATACCTGCATACATGATTCCATCAGTGTATGTCAGTCTTACTACCTTTCCGCTTACGCCCAACCGCAAAATTGATCGACGGGCACTTCCTGCACCAGAGGGTGTAATAACCGCTTCGACCGTGGAATTTGTGGCACCACGCACACCTACAGAAGAAATGGTTGCGGGCATCTGGGCCAACATTCTTCATCAACCACAGGTCGGAGCTTTTGATAACTTCTTTGCGCTGGGCGGACATTCATTGCTTGCAACACGGCTCATTGCACATATTCGTGATACATTCCATGTCAATCTCCCAATGCGCTCAGTGTTTGAAACCGCTACAGTTGCCGAACTTGCGACGCAGATTGAACAACTGCGACATAATCAGAAACAGTCTGCGCTGCCTCCCATTATACCTGTGGAACGTTCGCGTGTGCTCCCGCTTTCATTCGCTCAGGAACGTTTATGGGTTGTATATCAATTTGCACCTGACAGCCCCGCTTACAATCTGTCTGTTGCAGTTCGTGTTACAGGCTCCATTGATACTGTCCGACTTGAACGTAGTCTGTACAGGCTCATCCAGCGTCATGAAACGCTCCGAACCAACATTGGCATAGTCGATGGACAAACCTGTCAAATTATTGCACCAGAATTGCAGCCAGATATCGTGTTCCACGATCTGCAATCGATGTCAAAAGCAGACCAAGAAACATACGTCCAACGAGAGTTAGAACAGAATGGACAACAACCATTTAATCTCACTGATGGTGCGCTTTTACGGACTCATCTGTTTTGTCTTACCCCTGAAGAACACATACTCCAGATAGTAATACATCACATTGTCACTGATGGGTGGTCTCAGGAGCTTCTGGTACGCGATCTTATGGCGCTGTATTCTACTGATGAGGATGAACAAGAAGTTGATTTGCCATCTTTGACAATCCAATATGCTGACTATGCGACCTGGCAACGACAATGGTTTCACGGAGAAACCCTTGAGACACAACTCGATTATTGGCGGAATCAATTAGCAGAGTTACCAACACTCACACTATCAACAGATCGTCCACGGCCTGCGGTACAAACGGATCGGGGAGCAAGATATCCAGTAACACTCTCCTCTACGGTATCGAACGAACTCACACAGCTTGCACAACGGGAAGGCGCTACGCTCTTTATGACACTTCTTGCTGCTTTTCATGTCTTCCTGTGCCGTTACAGTGGTCAGCATGATACCGTGATTGGTACACCAATCTCCGGGCGCACCCATCCCGAAGTTGACTCGTTGATTGGATGTTTTGTCAATCTGTTAGTCATGCGTGCCGACACAGCGGGTAATCCTACGTTTCGCCAGTTTCTGCGACAAGTTCGCACAAATGCACTAGATGCCTATGCACACCAAGACATGCCTTTTGAACAACTGGTCGATGTGCTACAGCCCATACGTGATATGAGTCGTTTCCCGCTCTTTCAGGTAGCATTTATGTTAGGACATCAACCTAGAGCATTTGAGCCCCCCTCTGGTCTCACACTTCATGCACTTGAAGCACCCAACGTAACCGCAAAATACGACCTCGTGTTAGATCTGCAAACCTCCGCTGAGGGCTTGCAGGGTACATTAGAGTACAACACCGATCTGTTTGATATGGCAACCATTGCACGTTTAGTACAGCACTTTCAGACGCTCCTCAACCATATTGTAGTTAATCCAAACCAGCAACTGGCAGATCTCTCACTCATAACGGCGACCGAACGAAACCAGTTACTAAACGAATGGAATGCAACACAGGTCGATTATCCACGAAATGTGAGCATTCCCCGGCTCTTTGCAGATCAAGCAGCAGACACACCCACAGCGCTGGCATGTGTCTTCGACGATCAACGTCTGACCTATGCTGAACTTGATCAGCGTACCAATCAACTTGCACACTATCTTGGTACCTGTGGTGTGATACCAGGGAATTATGTCGCAGTTTGTCTCGAGCGTTCAGTAGATTTCGTAGTAGCCATTATTGCAATCCTGAAAGCTGGCGCTGCTTATGTGCCACTTGATCCTACCTATCCAGCTGAACGAATAGCCATGATGTTGGCTGACTCGCAGGCTCGTGTGGTATTGACACAGGCATATCTTGCGGAGTATTTTGCCAGTACCCAACTTATGGTTATTGCTCTTGATGGCTCCCATGCTTCAGCAATCAGTCAGCAGCCCACTACATTTCCCTCAGTGGCGCTCACGGCAGAGCATCCTGCCTACATGATGTACACCTCTGGTTCAACCGGTCAGCCCAAAGGGGTAATTATTCCTCATTGTGCCATCAGTCGACTAGTGTTGCATACCAACTATATTACGCTCTCAGCAAGAGATCGCATTGCCTGGGCGTCCAATACTTCGTTTGATGCCTCGACCTTTGAGTTATGGGCAGCACTACTCAATGGCGGATGTGTGGTCCACGTACCACAACAGATCCTCCTTGACCCGGCACAGCTAGGAACCTATCTGCACGAACAAGCTATCACTACCCTCTTTGTCACAACGGCACTGTTCAATCAGGTTGCCTACCATGCACCAAAGAGCTTCATGAGCTTGCAATACCTACTCTTTGGGGGAGAGGCCGTTGATCCAATTGCAGTGCAAACCATTCTTGAGCAAGGTCGTCCGCAGCACCTGTTGCATGTCTATGGTCCAACCGAAAGTACGACATTTGCTACCTGGTGTGAGGTAAAAACTATAGCGCCGATGGCATCAACCGTACCTATTGGTGCACCGCTCACCAATACACAAACCTACATTCTTGATGAGACTTTCCAACCAGTACCAATCGGTGTGGCAGGAGAACTCTGTGTCGGTGGTGATGGATTAGCAACCGCTTATTTTGCACGACCAGCGCTGACTGCATCTAAGTTTGTACCACATCCATACAGTCAATACGAAGGAGTGCGACTCTACCGAACAGGGGATCAAGCACGATGGCGAGATGATGGCACGATTGAGTTTATGGGACGTTTCGATCACCAAATCAAGTTGCGCGGTTTTCGCATTGAATTAGGTGAGATTGAAGTGGCACTAGGCCAACATCCAGGTGTACATGAGGTGTTAGTGGTGCTCCAAGAAAACGATAGCGAAAAACGTCTCATTGCGTATCTTACGCAGCCTTCCAATGAACGAGTCACCGTTGATGAATTGCGCGACTTTCTGCAAACACGGTTGCCAGAATTTATGATACCAGCAGTGTTTATGGTACTTGAGCAATTTCCACTCACGCCGAATGGTAAGGTCGACCGAAAAGCGCTTCCACAGCCTGAAAACAGCCGCCCTGCTTTGGCAGAAGCATATGTGGCGCCACGCACACCAGTAGAGGAGATGGTTGCTGAGATATGGCGAGATGTATTGGAGATTGATCAGATTGGTATCCATGACAGTTTCTTCTCGCTGGGGGGCAATTCGCTCATGGCAACCCAAATTGTCGCTCGTCTTCAGAGTGTTTTTTATACGGCAGTATCACTACGCCAATTGTTTGAAACTCCTACGATTGCTGAGTTGGTAGCTGCGTTTACCCAGGTGCAAGCCGAACAGTTCAGTGAAGACCAGATGACTGAATTACTGGCACAACTGGAAGAACTTTCGGATGAGGAAGCCCAATCATTACTAAGTCAAACAAGTAGCCGTGAATAGCTATGAGGTAGCACGTGAAAGATTTACAGCAACGTATTGCTGCATTGCCACAAGATAAACAGGCTCTCCTTGCGCTACATCTGGCCCGTGCAGCGCAGGCCAAAGCCCAACAAGATCAGATACTACAACGTGACCCCACGACGCCAGCACACGCATCATTTGCCCAGCGTCGCCTGTGGTTTCTTGATCAGTTTGAGCCTGATGGTGCCTTCTCAAATGTGTTTATGGGTGTGTATATAACTGGGACACTAGACATAGCTGTGCTCCATCAGTGTTTGCATATGGTTATCGCACGTCATGAAAGTTTGCGTACTACCTTTACTGAGTCCGCTGGTGAACCTATGCAGGTCATTGCTCCTGAACTCACCATACCACTCAATGTAATTGATATTACCTGTTTATCAGGTAGTGAACGCGAACATATGCTGTGGCAATGTGCGAATGTTGAAGCAGAACGACCATTTAATCTTTCACACGGACCACTTATTCGAAACACACTACTTCGTTGTGGGACTCAAGAGCATGTCCTACTGCTTACAATGCACCATATCATTACCGATGGCTGGTCAATGGGTATCTTCCTTGACGAAATACACACGCTATATGCGGCGTTGCTCGAGGGGCAAACACCACATTTACCAGAATTGCCCATTCAATATGTGGACTTCGCGGTCTGGCAACGTCAGTGGTTGCAGGGAGAACAGCTTGATCGCCAACTCGCTTACTGGCAGAAGCAACTTGCTCATATTCCACCATTGCTGCTCCTGCCAACTGATCATCCACGCCCATCGGTAAAGTCATCACGAGGCGCTGAACAAGCCTGGGATTTTTCGGAGTCGTTGACACATGATCTTAAAACATTCGGTCAACAGGAAGAAACCACCCTCTTTGTCGTTTTGCTGATGGCTTTCCAGGTGCTACTGGGACGCTATAGTGGACAGGATGATATTTGTGTTGGGACACCGATTGCGAATCGTAACCGTACTGAAACTGAACGTTTGATTGGTTTCTTCGCCAACACATTGGTAATGCGGATTGATCTATCAGACAATCCTTCATTCCGCGATCTGATTCGTCGTGGGCATCAAGTTGCGATGGATGCCTATGCCCATCAGGACATGCCCCTTGAGTTGCTGGTTGAAGTGCTCCAACCGACACGAGACATGAGTCAAACACCATTGTTTCAAGTGATGTTTGCCTTGCAAAATGCACCGACCCACCCAACGACCTCTACACATCTGAAGATGCAGCAATTGCCCAAAATGAGCACCTCTGCTGCGTTCGATCTGACATTATCGGTTGGTGAACGCGAGAATTACTTACGCATGCTCTTTGAGTATAGTACCGATCTGTTTGAGGAAGCGACAATCCAGCGTTTGATGGATACGTTCCAGGTTTTGCTAAAGGGCATTGTCGCTCATCCGAATCAATCAATTTATCATTTGCCACTGCTCGATGAGCGACAGCAACAACAACTCTTGATTGATTGGAATACTACCATCGTGGCCACTCCCCCTTTTCAGGGTATTCATCACGGATTTGAAGCACAGGTTGTTCGAACCCCCAATGCAGTAGCTATTATGACTTCGCATGAGTCAATCACCTATCAAGAACTGAATATGCGGGCCAATCAACTGGCGCATCATCTGCGAGATTGCGGAGTACAACCAGAGACGATTGTTGGGGTTTGTGTTGAACGCTCGTCAGAGATGATTGTAGGATTGCTAGGTGTTCTGAAGGCTGGAGGAGCCTATCTCCCACTTGATCCGACCTACCCGACAGATCGTATTCACTACATGCTTGAGGACGCTCAGGCAGAACTTCTCCTTACGCAACAAGCGCTGATTGAGCGCCTGCCAGCAGAGACACCACGTCTTGTTGTTCTGGACACTATCTGGGCTGATATCGCACAGTATGAGACGCATAACCCTACACCGCTTGTCCGTGCGCTCAACCCTGCCTATATTATTTATACATCTGGCTCAACTGGAAAGCCCAAAGGTGCTATTGTTCCACACGGTGCGCTAATCAATTATATTGATGCAGCCAGCACTGCGTATCACCTTCGTCCTACAGAACGCATTCTGCAATTTGCATCAGTTAGTTTTGATGTCAGTGCCGAAGAGATATATGGTGCATTGCTGAATGGAGCTACATTAGCCATTCGTCCAGAGACCATGTTAGATTCGCTCACTACATTTCTTGCGGTATGCAAAGACTGGAACCTGCAGGTGCTCAATCTTCCGACGGCATACTGGCATGAACTGGCTCTGGCATTACACCAGCATGAAGTCACATTACCAGCATGTATCCGTCTCGTAATTATTGGGAGCGAACGTGCCTTACCGGAACGATTTGTGATGTGGCAACAGGCAGTGGGTGCAGCGGTACAGTTAATCAACGCCTATGGCCCTACTGAAACCACTATTGGTGCCACCATGTATCGTGCACCAGAGGGCGCTTCCGCCAACATCCAAACAATCCCTTCACAAGTACCAATTGGCCGCCCCTTCCATAACTATCGCGTCTATCTTTTAGACTCCTACTATCAACCTGTTCCAGTTGGAGCAGCTGGCGAACTCTATATTGGTGGTTTGGGTGTGATACGTGGGTATCTTAATCGTGCTGCCCTCACCGCAGAACGCTTTGTCCCCGATCCGTTCAGTACAGACCAAGGGAGGCGCCTCTACCGCACAGGTGATCTGGCACGTTATTTGCCAGATGGCACAATTGAGTTTCTTGGTCGTGCTGATCACCAGGTCAAGATACGTGGGTTTCGGATTGAGACCGATGAGATTGCCTCGGTCATCATGCAGCATCCTACGGTACAGACTGCACTTGTTATTGCGCATGAGTATGCCCCCGGGGATACACGCCTGATCGCATACCCAGTCCTGCACCCAAGCGAGTCACAGACTACAGGAACCACTGCGCTCCTCCGTGAGTGGGTTGCTCAACATGTACCTGAGTATATGGTGCCAACTGCGTTTGTTGAGCTAGAGACGTTTCCAATGACCCCCAACGGCAAAATCGATCTGAAAGCCCTACCGATGCCAGACTGGTCGCAACGTACCACAGAAGTCGACTATGTTGCTCCTCGAACTCCGGTGGAAGCATTACTTGTGGCTATTTGGCAACAACTGCTGGGGATTACAGAAATCGGTATTTACGACAACTTTTTTGCACTGGGTGGACATTCACTCCTCGCGACCCAGGTGATGAGTCGTGTCCGTACCACTTTTGACGTTGAATTGCCTGTACGAACTCTTTTTGAGACTCCAACGGTGGCCTCTTTTACACAGGTAGTTGCCGCAGCACAACAAGAAGAACGTACACCCATCTCGCGATCAACCATTGAAGCAGTTGCACGTACAGCACCGCTACCCCTGTCATTTGCACAACAACGTCTCTGGTTTTTAGAACAATTACAACCGGGAATGAGTGCCTATTATATGCCACTGGCACTACGACTCCATGGCACACTCAATTACGAGGCACTTGTGAGGAGTTTTCAAATCATTGTTGATCGGCATGAGTCGCTTCGTACAACATTCACCGTCTTGGAAGGTCAGCCAATACAACATATTGCCCCCAAATTGGCATTGACTATTCCATTGGTTGATCTGTCAGCCATGGAGGCAGATGACCGGGAGCTAGCAATACACGAACACGTCTCAGGCGCAGCACAGCAGGCGTTTGATCTTGCGCAGGGTCCACTCGTTCGTGGTGCCGTGCTCCGCCTGGCTGCAGAGGAGCATGTGTTGCTTCTGACGCTACACCATATTATCACGGATGGTTGGTCAATGAACATTATGGTGCACGAGTTTGTGCATTGTTATGAGCACCTGGTAAATGACCAACCAATAGAACTTAATCCTCTGGCACTACAATATCCCGACTTTGCGGTCTGGCAGCGCCAGTGGTTGCAGGGTGAGATGTTGGAGCATTATCTGGCATATTGGCGTACACAACTGGTAGATCTTGCCCCACTACAACTACCGACTGAGCGACCACGCCCGGCTGTTCAAACCTATCGCGGTGCTGATCACACTATCGAACTTGATGCAGAACTGTTGGATCAGCTTCAGGACCTGAGTCAACGCGAGGGAGTGACCTTGTTTATGACTCTACTTACGGCATGGAAAGTACTCCTAGCACGCTATAGCGGTCAGACTGATATTGCCATTGGTATTCCTATCGCCGGTCGGAACCAAGCTGATATTGAACCACTTATAGGATTTTTTATCAACACATTGGTCATACGTTCGGATCTCTCCGCAGACCCGAGCTTTGGTGATGTCCTCAACCGCGTACGTGCCACAACTCTGGATGCCTATGCCTATCAGGATTTGCCCTTCGAGAAACTGGTGGAAGAACTCCATCCTGAACGTGATTTAAGTCAAACACCGTTATTTCAGGTTATGTTTAATATGACGAACCTCCCTGAATCACATATCGAGTTGTCAGAACTCCACATTGAGCCCATTGGTCAAACCAGCCCTGCATCCAAGTTTGACCTGACACTTTATGCCGAACAGCAAAGAGAGGGCATGCGGTTACTGATGGTCTACAATGCTGATCTGTTTAGCGAGTCATGCATCATTGAAATGCTCAATCACTTACATACCCTACTTCGGCATGTTGTCGACGATCCGAGTGTGCGTCTTTCAATGATTCCGCTAACACCTTACACAAATGGTCAACAGCCATCTGTTTATGCATCTACTGTACACGTTCAGGAATGGCCCGCAGCAGCCATTGAGCAGTCAATAGTGCAGCGCTTTGAAGAGCAAGTACAACAATACCCTACTCACGTTGCGGTACAGACCGAGCACTATAGTTGGACCTATGATAAGTTAAATCGTATGGCCAATCAGGTGGCGCACGCCATACTGTCGCAGCAAAAGAAGCAGAATGCTCGTGTAGGGCTCTTGTTTGAGCAAGATGCTCCGATGATAGCAGGCTTGCTGGGTGCACTTAAAGCCGGGATGACGTATGTCCCTCTCGATCCTACCTATCCACCGGATCGGCTGGCCTATATGCTGGCGGACTCACAAGCAAGCCTGTTGGTCACTCATACATCGCACAGAGAACTGGCGTGCGCGGTGAGTGAAGGCCAGGTGCCCCTGCTCTATACTGACCAACTTGCTCACGAATGGATCGACACAAATCCTGAACAAGCTAATGATGCAAATACGCTTGCCTATATTCTCTATACCTCAGGATCAACTGGTAAACCCAAGGGTGTGATGCAGAGTCATCGAAATGTCCTACATCACATCCGCGTGTATACCAATAATCTTCGTATCAATACCCATGATCGTTTGACACTCTTCTCATCATATAGCTTTGATGCAGCCGTGATGGATATCTTCGGGGCATTGTTGAATGGGGCAACACTCTATCCATTACGTGTGCGTGATACCCAGATATCAACCCTCCTCCAGACTATCGATACAGAAGCTCTGACGATTTTTCACTCGACACCCACTGTGTATCGCTACCTAGTCGATAATCTGTCGCCCGATCAGCAGCTTGCAACAGTTCGTCTGGTGGTGCTTGGCGGGGAAGAAACTCAGCTTCATGATATTGAACGCTATCGTCAACACTTCCCTCCAGACTGTCTGTTCATCAACGGTTTGGGTCCGACAGAATCCACCGTGACGTTGCAATATATGATGAATCATCAGACAAAATCAACTCGCCCAACCATCCCAGTAGGGTATCCAGTTGAGCACACAACGATCAGCTTATGTAATGCGGCAGGTGCACAGGTAGCAACATATGGGATTGGTGAGATGGTTATCCATAGCCCATACGTTGCACTCGGATACTGGAACCAACCAGAAGCAACGAAACAAGCCTTTTCAGTTGACCCTGCCAACGCTGCGGTGCGTCTGTATCGTACGGGGGATCTGGGTCGGCGGCTTCCTGATGGAAGTATCGAGTTTGTTGGTCGCGCTGATTTTCAGGTGAAAGTGCGCGGTCATCGGATCGAAGTTGGTGAGATTGAATCCAAAATACGCGTGTTACCTGATGTATCAGAGGTTGTTACCGTTGCGCGGGAAGATCCTCGTGGCGAGACTCAGCTCATTGCATATGTTGTACCACACGCCAATCGAACGCTTGATGTTCCTCAAGTACAGAAGATGCTCAAAGATCAGCTGCCTGTTTACATGGTCCCCGCAGCGTTTGTGGCACTTGAGCAATTTCCACTCACCCCGACGAACAAAGTAGATCGAAACGCCCTTCCAGTACCCGATTGGAGTCAGATGGTGCGTAGTGAACCTGCTGCACCACCTCGGACACCTATTGAGGAGCTGTTGGTTGAGATATGGTCTGACATTCTGGGACGATCACCTATCGGTATCTATGATGACTTTTTTACACTCGGAGGACACTCACTTCTGGCAACACAGGTGATGAATCAGGTATATGAGTCATTTGAGGTCGCCCTCCCACTACGGACACTCTTTGAGGTTCCCACCATCGCCGGTTTGGCTGAAGCGATTCTTCAGACCGAACTGGCACACCTTGATGAAAGTACGACCAATGAAATGCTAGCAACACTTGATGAAATGTCGGAAGAAGAACTTGATGCATTGATCGCAAATCAGGAGAATCCAGCATGGAAGTGAGCGATAAAGATATTCAAGAAACCGATCAGGAACGATTGCTGAAAAAGCGTACGTTACTTTTTCAACAATTGAAAGCAAAGAAAACACGTACACAACCTGTTGTGCAGGAGATACCTCGACAGAAGAGAGATACAAATGTGTTTCCTCTTTCGTTCGGTCAAGAGCGTTTATGGTTTTTAGAACAACTCCAACCAGGGACAGCAACGTATCACATACCCGTTACACTCCGATTACTGGGTGCGCTCTGTGTGAAAACACTCATCCAGAGTTTTCAATCACTGATAGCACTGCATGAAATTTTACGCACGAACTTTACAACACAAGATGGTCATCCGGTTCAGATCATTCATCCAAATCGAAGATTAGACCTTCCTGTCATAGATTTGACAAGGATGGACGCTTCCATTCGCGATAGTGTAATTCAGCAACAAGCACAGGAACTTGCACTCAAGCTATTTGACTTTCAACATGATCCGCTCTTACGTTTAGTTCTTCTACGTATAACCGAGAGCGAGCATATATTACTCCTTAATATGCATCATATGATTGTTGATGGATGGTCAATACGATTAATGGTACGCGATCTGGCAGCGTTTTATGCTGCTCATGCACAGCAGCAAAGCCCAACTGTTCCTCCCTTACCAATCCAGTATGCAGATTATGCTGTTTGGCAACGAAACTGGTTACAGGGTGATGTTTTAGAGAACCATCTTGCCTACTGGCGAAAACAGTTAGCTGATATCACAACTTTGACATTGCCAACAGATTATCCTCGGCCGGCAATCCGAAGTCTCCATGGTGATGATGTTGTTTTACATCTTAATGGTGAGCTGACCGAAAAGATAAACGCATTGAGCCAACAAACAGGAACAACGTTGTTCATGCTGCTTTCTGCGGCATGGCAGGTGTTGTTAGGGCGTTATAGTGGTCAAACAGATGTCGCCATTGGTAGCCCCATTGCAGGTCGATTACAGTCTGTAACAGAACAACTTATTGGCTTCTTTGTAAACACCTTGGTGCTACGTACAGATCTCAGTGGTGACCCTTATTTCCTTGATGTTCTTACTCAGGTTCGTACTATCACATTAGATGCATATGCTCACCAAGCTGTACCTTTTGAAGTAGTTGTTGATGCAGTCCAACCAGAACGGGATCTGAGTCGTCAACCACTCTTTCAAGCAACTTTCGTGCTACAAAACATCTCCTCAGCCAGATCAGAATTAACCGATTTACAGATCCAAAGAGTTGATATTGATACTAAAACGGCCAAGTTTGATCTGACGCTATACATGAACGAAACCTCATCAGGATTGAGCGGGGTGCTTGAATATGCAACAGATCTCTTTGATCGTTCAACGATAGTACAAATGCTTAGCCATTTTCAAAACATACTGGCGAATGTGGTAGACAATCCACAACAAAGCATACATGCCATATCGTTGTTAACCTCTGAGGAACGCTATCATATTCTGACAGAATGGAACGCCACCGCAATCCCTTCCTACTTGACTACGAAGTATATTCACAGCATGATCGCTGAGCAAACCTCAGCTCGTCCTGACGCTATTGCCTTGGTGTTTGACCAGATAAATGTGACATATCACAAACTGGATCAACTTACCAATCAATTAGCGCATATCCTGCAACGTCAGGGCGTAGGTCCCGATATTCCGGTAGGTATATGTCTTGACCGCAGTGTGGAGTTGGTCATTGCCGTATTAGCTGTTTTCAAAGCTGGCGGGGCATATGTGCCGCTTGACCCACAGTATCCGGCTGAGCGGTTGCAATTTATCATACAAGACGCAGGGGTCGAAATCTTTCTAACACAGCAACACTTGCCGGTAGAGCTACCAGCTAACCAAACCTCAGTTATTACCATTGATGATATATGGGCAACAGCAGTCGACACCCCAACAACTCTTTTGCCTGTAGTAACACACCCAGACCAGTTAGCTTATATCATCTATACCTCTGGCTCTACTGGACGACCAAAAGGTGTCATGGTCCCTCATCGTGGGTTAATAAATTTAGCTCATGTTCTCTTAACAGAGTTTGATATTAGCCATTGCAGCCGTGTTCTACAATTTGCTTCGCTCAATTTTGATGCTGCAATCACAGAGATAATGATGGCCCTAGTGGGAGGAGCGACCTTGTATCTCGCACCTGCTACATCGCTTTTGGATCCTCACTTACTCCTTGAGACATTACGCACGCACGCGATCACGACGGTCACTTTACCACCATCATTGTTGGCGGTTCTTCCTGCTCATGATCTTCCTTCACTCACAGTCGTCGCGTCCGCAGGTGAACGATGTACACCAAACATACGTATACAATGGGGCGTGAATCGTCGCTTCCTAAATGGCTATGGCCCTACGGAAACAACAGTGGCGGCTTCATATCATTTAGGAAGCGACGACGAATCCAGAGCGAGTGTTCCTATTGGTGGACCCATTGCAAATGCACAGATGTATGTGCTTGATACCTCTCTCAGTCCTGTGCCTCGTGGTGTAGCAGGCGAAATCTATATTAGCGGAGTTGGACTGAGTCGTGGCTATTTGGCACGCCCGGATCTGACCGCTGATCGCTTTGTACCACATCCCTTCAGTTCCCAACCTGGCCAGCGTATGTATCAGACAGGAGATGTTGGCCGCCATTTAGCCGATGGAACTATCGAAGTGCTTGGTCGTACTGACGACCAAGTTAAACTACGCGGTTTCCGTATTGAACTTGGCGAGATCGATGCATCTTTGCAACGACACACTGCTGTTCGCGATGCTGTGTCGGTAGTTCGAGAAGATATACCGGGGCACCAGCAATTGGTGAGTTATGTCGTACATCAACCAGCACCGGCACTTGCGTTATGGCCATCGGTAGCTGAATTCTTTGTCTATGATGACCTACTTTACTATGCAATGACCCATGATGAGCAACGAAATGAGTGTTACCGTGCAGCACTAAGGCAAACTGTGCAAGACAAGATAGTTGTTGATATTGGAACTGGGAAGGATGCCATTCTGGCTCGTATGTGTATTGAGGAGGGCGCCCATAAAGTATATGCGATTGAATTGCTTCCAGAAACCTATCACAAAGCCCAGACCTGTCTTCGTGAACTGGGATTAGAAGACCGCATTATACTCTTGCAAGGTGATGCTACCAAACTAGATCTACCAGAACTGGCTGACGTATGTGTGTCAGAGATCGTTGGTGCTATTGGTGGTTCTGAAGGCGCAGCAGCTATTATTAATGAAGCTCATCGCCATCTGAAACCCCATGGTCGTATGATCCCTGAACGTAGTATCACGAAGGTCGCCGCTGTGACACTGCCCGATGAGTTCATCAACAATCCTGGATTTGACGCAACTGGTGCGCCATATGTAGGACGTATTTTTGATCAGGTAGGGTATCCATTTGATCTGCGCCTATGCTTAAAAGGGTTATCATACGACCATCTTATTTCAACTGTTGCAGTATTTGAAGATTTAGATTTTCGACATCCTATTGACTTGGAGCTTTCACATCCTGTTCATCTCACGATTACGCGCAATGGGCGACTAGATGGCCTGGTAGTTTGGTTAACCTTGCAGACAGTTGTTGATATAGAACTTGATATCTTGGCCCATGAGCATTGTTGGCTACCAGTGTACCTTCCTATAGGATATCCTGGTCTAATTGTGAAAGAGGGCGATACGATTACAGGCGAAATTCAGCGAACCTTATGTGATAATCGCCTTAATCCAGATTACCGTCTTATTTTGTCACTACATCAATCAAATGGAGGACAGCACGACTTTATCTATGATTGTCATCACTATCGTCAATCGTATACACAACATCCCTTTTATGAGCAACTCTTTGCTCAAGAGAGCCTACCGCTTATTGAGAGCGAATCTTATACGCTAAACCACGACACCTTACGACAATATGTACAACAGTCATTACCGCCATACATGGTTCCATCTGCGTTTGTACTGCTTGATACGTTGCCACTAACCCCCAATGGCAAAGTAGACCGCAAAGCGCTTCCTGCACCGGAGTATATGGGGACTACACCTGACTTTGTGGCGCCTCGTGATACATATGAACTCCAACTTGCCCGTATCTGGGAAGACATTCTAGGAATTGCCCCTATTGATGTAACTGCTAATTTCTTTGATCTTGGTGGAGACTCGATTCTGAGCTTACAGATTATAGCGCGTGCCGCTCAGATGGATATGCATTTTAGTCTGAACGATCTGTTCCAACATCCCACAGTTGGTGAGTTAGCAACGATTGTTCGACAAGAACCCCTTACACAAATTTCGCAGGCCTTGGTAACTGGATCGGTTCCACTGACACCGATTCAACATTGGTTCTTTGATCAGTCCTGGCCCAATCCGCATCATTTTAACCAGTCAGTATTGCTCCAAACGGTGCGCCCACTTGATCTAGAGTTGTTACGCCAGGTCATATATCATCTTCTGCTCCATCATGATGCGTTACGCATGCGCTTTGCATATCGTGTCGAAGGATGGTATCAGTACTGTGCAGCACCTGATGATCCCCTCCCTTTCAGCATCATTGACCTATCCCATATTTCAGCGGATGAGCAGGCGTACGCCATTGAAAGCGCGGCAAATGAGATACAACAGAGCTTACATATCACAACTGGACCATTATGCCACATTGCGCTCATTACGCTCGGCAATGATGAACCAACCCGTCTCCTGTTCTGCATCCACCACTTAGTTATCGATGGAGTCTCATGGCGTATTTTGTTAGAAGACTTCCAGATAGCCTACCAACAACTGGAAACTGGAAAGAATCTGCAACTACCATTGAAGACGACGGCATTCCAGGACTGGGGACATCAGTTAACGCAATATGCTCAATCAGAAACACTACAACGGGAAATAGCATACTGGCAAGCGCAGCCCTGGCAAGATGTCCAGCCGATGCCTGTTGATATGATTGAGGGTGAAAATATCATCGCATCTGCGTGTCAGTACACGATATCAGTTTCGCCAGAAGATACAGCCACCATACTTCGTGATGTATTAGTAACGTATGATGTCCAGATTAATGAGGTTTTACTCACAGCCTTTGTACAGGCGTGGATGGCCTGGAGTGGGCAAAACACTTTACTCTTAGATCTGGAGGGACATGGACGCGAAGATTTGTTTGATACGGTTGACCTGTCGCGAACTGTGGGCTGGTTTACAGCTATCTACCCGGTTATTCTTCAGATACAAGCAGATATCGACCCTATAGATGCCTTACAGATGATCCAACAACAAATCCGGGCAATCCCGCAACGTGGTATCGGCTACGGTATTTTGCGCTACCTTACCAATAATGGGGCCATACGCGACTCGTTGAAGACATTGCCACTTTCCCAGGTGAGCTTTAACTATCTTGGTCAATTCGATCAGACATTCTCTGACACAGCGGTCTTTTCGCCAGCACCTGAATCAAGTGGTATGGATCAAGATGCACGCGCACCTCGACAACATCTTCTTGGTATGAGTGGTAGTGTTGTCGGAGGTCAACTTCATCTGACGTGGACCTATAGTGATCAGATCCATATGCAATCCACAATCGAGCATCTGGCTCATTACTTTACCACTGCACTCCAGCACATACTTGACGATTGTCATAAACGTAAAGGTGATGCAGTTGTCGTGACGGATGAGGCTGAGCATCGTACTGTGCAAGTTGGTATTGAATGGTTACTGGGCTCGACAAGTTCCACAGTTACGCACTCATTCGCTTGGTCCCCCATCGTGCCGATACGAAAGACAGGAACACAACCACCGTTGTTTTTGGTTCATCCCAGTGGGGGCAATACCTTCTGCTATACCAAACTTGCACACTATCTTGACAGCGATCAACCAGTCTATGGTATTCAGGCAAAGGGTCTTATCCAAGGACAGGACCCCTATGAAGCTGTTGAGGATATGGCAACATACTATGTAGATGAACTTCGCAGGGTACAACCAAAAGGTCCTTATAACCTGGGCGGATGGTCTGGTGGCGCCATTGTTGCGTTTGAAATGGCCCAACAACTACGTGCACAGGGGCAGATCGTTAAGACGCTGGTGTTGCTCGACCAAGGTAATAACACGAGTTATCAGACATTCGACCATAAAGATAGCGTATCACTGCTTTATGGATTAGTTGATCGCCTTGGTTTGTCATCGTTTGCGTTTCCCAACGATCAGTCAATTGATGAGATCATCACTACGATTTTGCAACAAGCCCAGCAGGAACGCAAACTACCGTCAGGTCTTAACGCAGACACAATACAGCGCTTTATACGGGTATATCAAACCAATCATACAGCAGCAGGATGCTACAGAGTACAACCTTATGCTGGACGCATATCACTGTTTCTCACTGAGCAGAGTCGTATAACACTCTCCGAGGAAATAACACACCCGGAGGAAGCTCCCCTTCCTGATGCCGGATGGGAGTCTATTGCACAGGATGGTGTTGATATCTATCTTGTGCCAGGGGCACATATGAACATGCTAGAAGAACCCCATGTCCAGCAACTGGCAACACAACTTCAGATGTGTTTAACCAGAACATTCATGTCGCATAATGAGGAGCTTCAATGAAATTAGTCCGCTTCTTATTTGGTGTGTCTAAGCGCGCCGTGTTTTTTTCACTTATGGCCGGAGTTGTTGCAGGCGCATGTGGCACGGGTTTAGTAGCCCTTATTACGATGGCACTTAACCAACAACTCACATCTGAGCCAACGTTTGCTTGGATCTTCTTTGGCGTGTGTGCGCTGCTTTTGTTAAGTAGTGTCTTCTCGCAAGTATTGTTGATTCGGCTGGCTCAGGATACAATCCTGAAGCTCCGACTGAGTCTTAGTCGTCAAATACTTGCAACTCCGCTCCATCAACTGGAGCGTATCGGAACCCATCGCCTCCTCTCGATGCTTACTGATGACATTAGCATGCTTGCAACAACTATTGTAATCGTCCCGGCTATTGCTATTAATGTGGTCGTGGTTATTAGTAGTCTCTTTTACATTGGTTGGTTATCGTGGCACATTCTGGTAATGGTCGGCGTGTTTATGGTCATAGGAATAGTATCGTATCAATTTCCGATCGTCTATGCACGTGATTTCCTCAGACGTGGTCGTGAAGAACAAGACATCCTTTTTGGTCACATCGAGTCGCTCGTCAGCGGCGTGAAAGAGTTACAACTGAACCGCTGGCGACGAATTGCCTTCTTTTCACAAGATTTAGAACAGAGTGCGACGACGTTCAATTCGGTAACGAAAACAGGGTTCATATTATTTACTGTGATTGGGCAATGGGGACAATTACTACTGTTAGTCGTTATTGGACTCTTGTTATTAGTGATTCCTGCACTTGATATCGCGAATACGATGGCACTTACCGGAAGTGTCCTTGCAGTGCTGTACCTTCTGAATCCAATGACGGTCATACTGAATCACCTGCCTAATCTAAGTCGTGCAGTCATTATTCTTAACAAGGTCGAGCAACTTGGCCTTTCGCTAACCGCATCGCAAGAGGAGATATTACAGCCACTTGCTTCCGAAAAAACGGATTGGCAATCACTATCACTGGTTAATGTCACACACCATTATTACCATGAACAGGGTGATAGCAATTTCATCCTAGGCCCCATCAATCTGACCTTCCATCCAGGAGAAATCGTCTTTCTTGTTGGCGGGAATGGTAGTGGCAAGACAACTCTTGCCAAGCTTATTACAGGCCTCTATACACCACAAACAGGATCCATCTATCTTGATACACAACCAGTTATCAGCGAACAGCAGGATCTCTACCGCCAACTCTTTGCCGTTATTTTTTCTGATTTTTATCTCTTCCAACGATTACCCAGTCGCCAAAACCAGGCCCTTGACGATCAAGCGCAGGAATATCTGACAATGCTCCAACTTGATCACAAGGTCCAGGTTGAGAATGGACAACTCTCAACCCTGTCATTATCGCAGGGACAACGTAAACGCTTGGCGTTGTTGGCTGCATATCTGGAAGATCGTCCTTTCTATATATTTGATGAGTGGGCAGCCGATCAAGATCCTATTTTCAAGGAGGTATTTTACACACAAATTTTATTAAACCTCAAAAGACAGGGTAAAACGTTACTAGTTATTACCCATGATGATAAGTATTTTCGTCTTGCTGATCGTATTATTCGCCTTGACTACGGAAAAATCACGTCTGATACAGTCAATGAAGATCAGGTTATACAAGCACTCTATGACTGAATGAATGCAATGAAACATCGATGGAGACCATACACATGACACATCAGGACTCACACGAAGATAGCACCACATACAAAGTTGTCATCAACCATGAAGAACAATATTCCATCTGGCCGGCTGATCGTGACAATCCATTAGGGTGGCGTGACGCAGGAAAGCAGGGCATCAAACAGGAATGTCTTGACTATATCAATGATGTATGGACCGATATGCGGCCCCTTAGTTTACGCAAAGAGATGCAACAGCAAGAGACAAAGCGTTAAGACAGTTGTATCCCATATCGATCATTCATCTGATGTACAAAGTTTTATAGATTATAGAGGTAAAACAAGCGCATATGAAACATTATCCAGGCGATCCACATCAATGGGCAGACATGCCTGTTGTATTAACTGACACCGAATTACTCATTGGTGGATGGCAGGTTATGCAATCATGGGAACAACCAATGATGGATTTGATGGCACAACAGGTTGCAAATCCTGAGGCAGATGTTCTGGAAGTCGGCTTTGGTATGGGTATTTCTGCGACAGCACTCATTGAATATGGATGTCGTAGTTATACTGTTATTGAGGCCCATCCTGAAGTGGCTACAATAGCACGTGAGTGGGCCAAACAATACGATACACCAATCACAGTTCTTGAAGGCATGTGGCAAGAAGTTGTTCCTGACCTGCACCAGCAATTCGATGGTATTTTCTTTGACACCTACCCACTTTCTGCCGAGGAGCGACATTGTAATCATTTTCCTTTTATTCCAGTCGCCCCAAAACTTTTACGACCAAACGGGAAACTCACCTGTTACTCTGACGAAACCATCGAGTTTCGCAATGAACATCTCAAGCTGTTGCTTTCTAACTTTGAAGAAGTGAAGTTGATCAAAGTTTCTAATTTACATCCATTTGAGGGATGCGAATATTGGGATTATTCACACATGGTGGTTCCGGTAGCGACTAAATTAGCAAATCCAATCGGATATTCAACAAATGGATCGCATAGTGACTAATGACTGAGTGGTGGTGTCTTTTAGTAGCAAAGGCGCTACTGCAAAAGACACATAGCATATCGATAATTAACGAGATAATATAAAGGTACTTTGGATTACGTTATACCAAAATAGCCATTGATCATATGAACAGGTAACACATAAACCTACCACGTATCGTAGAGGAAAATATGACGTATTTGAGTAATGAGAGTGTTTCTACAACTGATACAAATGAAGAACTAGGTAGCCACCTTATTCCTCTTGCACAAACAGAATGGATGCTATGGCGTAGTGCATCATTACGTGGAACAGGTTTTCCCATCCAACTCATCGAGAAACTCGCTGCAACCAATGTTGCTGCTGCTGCTGATCAGCTACTGGATATCGAGGAGAAGGTTCAACAGACACGGGAAGCAACACTTGATGCACTACGCTGTGAGATTGAAAGTGATAGTACCAACGATGAACGGCGATCATCACTAATTAAAATACTACAGCAGATTAAGAAGCAACAGCTTCCCAAAACACAGCTAATACGTCGTGCTGATATCGTAGCACTCCATGATCTCTGTTCGATAAGCACAGCTTCGGATCATGCCTTGACCACATTCCGATCTCTTTTTCAGCGTGAGCGAGATGGTGTTTCGGAGGCTGTGGTTAGCATTGCACAGGATGCACGGTTTCGTGAGGCTGTTTTATGGCAAAACCGCAGGGCCATACATGGTGGAATAGCTTCATTGCTACGCCATGCTAAACAGAAGCAAGCACGTAACAGCAATTATCGGCGTCATGAATTACTCATTGCAAATTATGTGCAACGCTACTGTGTCAAAAATGATAGTATTGGCTTTTTCGGTCCCATCGGCTGGAGTAAGTTTGACTCAGGTTGTGAAACGATCGTGCTGCATCCTGGGACAGATCTACTATCCTCGCGCACCGTCTACTTCGAGTCGTGGGGCATCCATAAGATCGCACAGCACCTTACGCAGGACCCGGCAATGTTGCCATGGATGAGCCCGCGCCGATTACCACACTTGGCTGTTGAAGAAAACACACTTTATGCACCATCACAAGCGCCCAGACAGATTGCACCAGTGTTGGCACAAGTGCTTCATATGTGTGATGGATATCGTACCGCTTATGATATTGCAAAACACCTGCTTGAAATACCTAAAACACCATTTAAAAATGCCCAGCATATTTACTTGTTGCTTGCTCAACTCCAGCACAAAATGGGGTTGATCGAATGGGGTATTACCATTCCAATCTATCCGCATGCAGTGGGGGTGTTACGCCACGCTATTACTCAGGTAGAGGATGATACACTACGTACCTCTTTACTGATAACACTTGATGAACTGGAGGGGCATCGACAAGCTATTGCTGCGGCAGTGGGCAATCCTGAGGAACTTGATCAAGCCATAGAGCAGTTGGAAATCCATTTTTCACACCTGACCAATCAAGAGGCTACACGTGATGGAGGCCATATGTTCGCAGCTCGAACGCTCATCTATGAAGATTGTCGACGGGATGTTGAACTCACCTTGGGTGCTGATATTATGCAAACCTTAGGACCGCCTTTACATCTCCTTCTGATCAGTGCACGCTGGTTTTCTTTTGAAGTTATGCAGCTTTTGCGGGAACAGTTGACAACCCTATATCAGGAACTGGTGGGTGTAACTGGTGCAGCAGTGGTGGATGGTCCTACATTCTGGGGACACATACAAACGTTATTGCAGGTGGCTGCACAGGATGAAACACACCCAATCACAGAGATTCTTGAGCGTTTTCAACGTTACTGGGCAGATATACTGGCCGTACCAGATGGAGTGTGCTCAGTAGCATATACAAGTGAACAGTTACAGCCATATGTCGAGAAGCGATTTCAGGCTCCCTATCCTGGGTGGTGTCTGGCTCGTTATCATAGCCCTGATATCATGATTGCAGCATCAAGTGTGGAGGCTATTCAGCAAGGTGATTATCAACTCGTCTTGGGTGAACTTCACATGGGGACCATCTCAATCAATGCCACGTTCTTCGCAGAGCAACATCCAGATTCTCAGAAACTGCAACACATGGTTGTAACTGATATTCCACAGCCGCGGGTTGTACCAGTTGCCCCACACGATTGGCCAGGGGTGACGACTCGCTCATCGACTGCTTTTTGTGCACCGAAAGATTTCCATCTTGTATGGTCACCAGATGTTTGGACTGATCCATCAACACAGGTCTTACCAATTGGCGATCTGGTCATTGTGAAGGGGGCAGATGGGTTGGAAGCACAAACGCGTGATGGACGATTGCGTTTTGACATTATGGATTTAATGGATCTTATGTTGGCAACATCACTCAACAGTTGGTTCACCATATTCAATGTTGCTAATTATCGTCATATTCCACGTATTACTGTTGATAAGCTTATCGTGCATCGCGAAACCTGGATTTGTGATCCAGAGAGTATGGATTTTGTATATGAAAAGGATGAGACACAGCGTTTTATCCAAGCACGACGCTGGATGCGTCAAATGAAGCTACCACGGTATGTATTTGTCAAATCTCCTGTTGAGCCCAAACCGTTCTATGTTGATTTTGCAAGCCCAGTCTATATTGAACTGCTCGTAAAAACAGTTCGGCGTGCACAGCAAGCAAGCACAGCCAACCGTATGGTCATCAGCGAAATGATGCCAGATCCATCACAAAGCTGGTTAACAGATGCGGACAATCAACAGTATACCTGTGAATTGCGGTGTGTAGTTGTTGATAGTCGCCAGTATCCATCATTATGGGGGAGGCAGCATGCTAGCTAGTGTGTGCATCTGCCCAGATGAAAAAAACTTGCTATGTCATCTTTGGGAAAGACAACGAACGATACATATATATATGGTAGGACTGCTATCCAAAATACAGACCACATAATCATGCTTACACGTCGTTGAAATCACATGTGGCGATCATTTTTCGTATAAAGGACACCTGTTATGGTTCATGATTCAGTTATACAGTGTATTGGAAATACCCCACTCGTTTCATTGCGTCGTTTGTTTCAGGACCCGCAGATTGATGTTATTGCAAAGTTAGAGTTCCTGAACCCGGGTGGGAGTGTAAAAGATCGACCAGCTCGTTTTATCATTGAACAAGGGTTACAAGATGGTACGATTACACCGGATACACATCTTATTGAGAGCACTTCTGGCAATCTGGGAATTGCACTTGCCATGGTTGCACGTCTTTACAATTTACAATTCACCTGTGTAGTCGACCCCAAAATCCTCTCAACCAACTTTCGAATTCTCAAACAGCTTGGTGCAAGCGTCGAAATGGTTGATAAACCGGATAATCAAGGAGGGTTCTTACAGACACGCATTCAGCGGGTTCATGAAATTCTACGTGCAACCCCGCATGGCCTATGGATTAATCAATATGCCAATCAACTCAACTGGCAAGCACATTATTACGGTACCGGGAGAGAGATTATTGAGGCGCTGGATAAACCGATCGATTGTATCGTGATCTCTGTAAGTACGACTGGGACTATCCTCGGATTGGCACGCTGCCTGCGTGAAGAATGGCCACATCTACAGGTTATTGCGGTCGATGCCGTCGGTTCGGTTATTTTTGGTGGTCTCTCCGGTCCCCGTAATATTCCTGGTATTGGGGCTAGTCGAGTTCCTGAGCTTTTGAGTCCATCTGAAATTGATCAGGTCATTTACGTCGATGATCAGGGGGCAATTCAAGGATGCCGCAATTTGCTACTGGAAGAGGGCATACTGGCTGGTGGTTCATCAGGATCAATCATTACAGCTATACAAAAAGTATCTGCCACCTTCCCACGACCCTATCGCATTTTAACGATTTTACCTGATCGTGGTGAGCGCTACCTTGATACGATTTACAATGATCAGTGGATTGAGCCGCACCTGAACCGACCAAATGTCTTTGCAGGATAAATTCTGTTGATGCCCGCAAGTGCCAACATCAGAAAGTTGAGATAGTAGCCCTATGAGTTCTATACGTACCACATTACCAGATCACCGAATTCTCTATTTGAACCAATCTGATATTATCAGGGTTGGTGGAGCACATTCACAGCTCTATGTTGACGCCATCCAATCGGTACTTGCGCTGCACGCTGAGCGTGCATTTGTACAGCCACTCAAACCATATCTGCGTTGGCGTGGGAACGAAGGACATATAGCCGATCGCATTATTGCCATGCCAGCCTACATTGGTGGAACCACTCCTGCTGCCGGATTAAAGTGGGTTGGCAGCAAACACGATAATCCGACAGAGTATGGTCTGAGTCGTGCCAGCGCCCTGATTGTGCTGAATGATGTTAACACTCATTTCCCGATAGCGATTATGGAAGGAAGTTTGATCAGTGGCATGCGTACGGCCGCCGTCACCGCAGTAGCTGCGCGTTATCTTGCACTACCGGATATGCATCATGTGTCATGTATTGGATGCGGCCCAATCGGCACGATGCAACTCACCACATTGATCGAACAATTCCCACATATTACGACTATTTCCCTATTCGATATCAATACCGATGCTGCCCAAGGTCTGGCCGACCGTTTGATAACACAGTTTCCCCATGTGACCTGTAAAATCGCCGTATCGGCTGAAGCCGCAGTTCGGGCAGGTGAAGTAGTTCTAACGTGTACAGTAACTTCTCAGCCGTACATCCCCTATCAATGGTTACGTAGCGGAACCTTTCTGAGCAATGTCTCGATTATGGATGTGCAGAAAGAGGTCTTTCTGCATGTCGATAAAGTCATAGTAGATGACTGGGATCAATCCAATCGCGAAAAGAAAATCATCCATCAGTTAGTGGAAGAAGGCTTGTTTTCGCGTGAACAACTGCACGCAGAACTGGGCGAGATTGTGGTTGGTGCGAGACCAGGTCGCGAGTCGGCTGATGAAATCATTTTGCTCAATCCAATGGGCATGGCAGTCGAAGAT
>JBCDFA010000056.1:0-27077 GCA_039178835.1 Chloroflexota bacterium | reverse complement strand
GTTTTTTATCAGATAGTTTTCATTGTTGACTTGACAATATGATATTTTCCTTATATCCTTACGCGCTCAAGCTGTGGGCAAGTTTAAGTTGATGAAATGAAATTGTTTGTTTAGGACATTGTCTGTCCAAATGGTATCAATTGTTGCACATATAGATATGTATGTGCTGCTACAGGAGAAAAGCACGCGTGACGACTTTATCCCACCATTCGTCAGCCAACTACGATACTGATGCCTTGCAAGAAAGAGCGGCGCGTCAGCGAAACAAAAACCAACAAACAGGGCAACGCATGCACCGGGCTGCCACGACTGCCGCCCATTACACACAACGTACACACACCTACTTGCGGACCATGCCCGCTCGCAATCTGTTCCACCTTGCAGTGGCTACACTCGTTGTTTTGGCGTATGTTATAAGTCAAGTGCCCTTGGTAACTACACCATTTTCTACCATAAATCAAAATAGTAACAATACATCTGCTGATTTTGTTGCACCACTTGCACCGCTTGCACAAGACCCTGTCTACACTGGCGAAGCACCAGTGCCCGATTCAGCATTCGCTGAGATTGATGCACTGGCGGTTCCCCAGACAATGGGAAGCAATCGGACGGTGGCAGCACCAGTGGCAGCGACAGTAACAATTGAGGATGCGAATGCACGTAGCGGGCCAGGAACCAACTATGATCAGGTTGGCACACTTGCTGCTGGTGCTCCGTTGCAGCTACTCGAACGAGCCGGTGATTGGTACAAGGCACAACACGCAGACGGCACTACTATCTGGATTATGGCCGATCTGGTAAATGCTGACCAAACCGCCGTGACGACGCTTCCCACCACTACAGACATTCCAGCACCACCGCCACCCAAGGTCGGCACCGTGATCGAGGCAAGCCTCAACCTGCGTGATGGACCTACAACCGATTACATTGGCATGTCTAAGTTGGCATCCGGTGCATCGCTCACGCTGCTTGCTCGATATGATGATTGGTTCCAGGTGCAAACCACCAATGGCCAGGTTGGCTGGGTATCTGGCGAGTATCTTGATATTGCACCAGGTGTTATCGAACGCGTTGAAGTTGTGTCGAGTATTCCCGATCCCAATCCAGCGCTGGTTGGCCAGATTAATACGCCTAATGTGAACCTACGTGGTGGACCAGGAACTGGCTACGATAAGGTTAGTTCGCTCGGGTCCGGTACCCAACTTGATTTGGTAGGGCGCTACGAGGATTGGTTCAAGGTCCAGACATCTGGTGGCGAAACCGGATGGGTGTCACATGAACTTGTCGATGTCAGTGCATTTATCACTCGACGAGTTCCTCTCACGAATGATATTCCGGCGCTCCCATCGCGACCATCTGCGCCACAAGCTCCTGCTCTTCCACAACAGCAAGAGGCAGTGCAGGCAGTACCGGCACCAGCGCCCGCACCTGTAGCAGCACCATCAGCAGCAGCAGGAGGCGCTGTAGATTTTGCCATGCAGTTTGTCGGCTCACAGTACGTGTGGGGTGGTTCAAGCCCTGCTGGGTTCGATTGCAGTGGCTTTACCAAATATGTCTATCAGCAGTATGGCCTGAGTCTGCCACACAGTGCCGAGGCACAGTACAGCACCCGGTATGGTACGGTCGTCTCGAGCGTCAGTGAACTGCAACCTGGAGATATTGTCTTCTTTGTCAACACCTACAAACAGGGTATCAGTCATGTCGGCATTTACATTGGTAATGGCGATGTCGTACAGGCAATGAGTCCCGGACTGGGTGTTGGAGTGGCAAGTATCAACAGTGGCTACTGGATGCAGCACTACTACAGCGCTATTCGCCCCGCGATCTAGTCATTCTCTGGCATCAGTCACGCTCCTGTGCACTGATGCCATATTTTTCCATCCGATATAATAGCGTGTGTCGGGTGAGCCCCAACAGTTCTGCCGCTTTACTTTTATTCCCATAAGCTCGCTCTAGCGCTTGTTTGATTAAGCCCTGTTCGACTGCTTCAAGACGAATCCCCTCATCTGGTAAAGTCATCGGATAGGTCGATAACGCGGTTGCAGCAGAGACCATCCACGATGGTAGGTGTGGCACATCGATAGGCGCAGCACCAGCGAGTTGGACAGCACGCTGGATCACACCCCGCAGTTCCGTTACATTCTCCGGCCAGTGGTAGTGTTCCAGGAGTTGCATCGCTTCCGGCGTAAACTGATGATCAGGTGCAAATGTCCTACTGAGCAACGCAATGTCGCCTGGCCGTTCACACAGCGCTGGAATGGTTAAATAGGCTCCGCATTGTGCTGCTAAGGCCATAGCTATCGACTGATGGTGTGTCACAATGAAGAGGCGCGGTTGATGTCCAGTAGATTCCGCCAGCCGCTCACCCAGAACAGGTAGCGTTTCAGGCACATCATCAAGGTGTCGAATCAGCAACGTCCCACTTCCCGCTGCTGCCCACAAACCTTCGTGGTGTTCATTCCCGAACAGGGTCACCAGCGGATCGTGATAGATGCGCATATCACATTCAATGAGCGGAGCCCTGTGGCGTGTGCTTGCAGCGTGTATGGCACGTGCTACCGATGCACGCCCACTCCCGCTTCCGCCGACGAACAACACATCGCTCTCTGATGTGACCAGTGTCTGTGCCTGTCGGAGCGTGTCTTGCCACACCACTGATGTGCCAATCAGGGTGTTGAAAGCAACCGAATCAAACTGTGTTGCCGTAAGATGTGCAATCTGTTGTTGCATGGCCCGTCGTTCTAACGCTCGAGCCACCTTCACCATCACTTCTTCGACGTCAAAGGGCTTACGTAAAAAATCTGCTGCGCCCAGATGCATCGCTTCAACCGCATTCGGTACGGTTCCGTACGCCGTCAGCATCATCACCACTACATCGGGCCAGCGCTCACGCACTTGTCGCAACACCACGAGACCATCTTCACCACGTAACTTCAGATCAAGCAGCACCAGATCAATGGGATTCCTGGCCAGAATATGCATACTTTCGTCGCCACCAGAGGCACCATGCGCGGTGTAACCAGCCTGTTCGAGCGCCTGACCGAGCACCCAGCGCATGTTGGCTTCGTCATCAATAATAAGCACGTTGCGAGTCATAGCCCCTCCTTTCGCTGGTGGAGCGGAAGATCCACTGTAACACATGCTCCACCTTCCGCAGTATTGGAGACAGTGACCTTTCCACGATGATTCTGTACAATTTGTTGCACGATACTAAGACCCAATCCAGTTCCATCAGGACGGGTGGTGAAAAAGGGATCGAAAACACGTGACAGATCGGTTTCAGGAATACCTGGTCCGGTATCACACACCAAAAATCGTAGCAACGTCTGTTCTGAGTCACACAGAGATTGGGTACTGATACTGACCGTTCCACCATTTGGCATTGCCTGAATACTATTGAGGATCAGATTGACCAGTGCCTGATGAAGCAGTTCTGGATCACCCTCAAGTGATGGTACATTTGGTGCCACAGATGATGTCATACGAACCTCATGCTGCGCTGCATAGGCCTGCGTTAAAGTCATGGTCCGTGTTATTAATGCTGCCACATCAATTGCACAATGGGCAATTTGCTGTGGGCGTGCATACGTAAGCAATTGTTCAATCAGCTGATCGACTCGATCAATCTCGGTCTGAATGACTGCTGTGTATTGGTGTAAGTTTGGAGTATCTGCAAGGTGTTGTTGGAGCATCTGGGCCGCGGCACGGGTAATACTCAGCGGATTACGGATTTCATGTGCCAATCCACCTGCTAAACGTCCTAATGCTGCATGCCGTTCTGCACGTTGCACTTGTTCTTCAAGCGATTTCAGTGCAGTCAGGTTGTCAAGTACCAGCACATGACCACGCTGTTCGCCGCGTGCACCAACCAATGGCGTACGATGGAGGCCCAGCGTACGTCCGGCAATCGTATGCTGTTGATAGTCAGACGTGGGATTTGTCATGTATACCTGGAGTTGCGTATGGAGAGGCGCATGCACACCATCGGCACGATTGAGCAGATGCTGTGCGGCACGGGTCGCTTGCATAACCTGGCCATCAGTATCGATGGTGATCACACCGCTATCAATACTTTCCAGAATAGACTCGGTTTCGGCACGCATACGTTCGGCTACCTCGGCTTGCTGGGCAAGTTGCTGGGCAGAAACCTCGGCGCGTTGACGTTGCTGACGTTCTGCGTCTGCGAGCGTGCCTGCTAATATGCCCACGAACAAAAACAGCGCATTTTCTAACAGATCGTTGAAACTCTCGTTAGGTACGACTCCCCATGCGATGAGCACGTGCGGAATATAGAGCGCGCTGGTAGTTAAGGCCGCCAGAACACCCCCGACTCGACCATAGCGCACGGCTGCTACCGCAATAGGGATGTAGTAGAGACTACGATAAATGGAGTGATAGGGTAACAATTGGACATCAGTCAGGTAATGCAAGAGGGTAATAACCATCAGGCTGATCAGGATAAACCAGAGCACACGATCCTGAGACCAATAGATAAAACGTGATTGGAGAGACATCATATGGGTCCATAGTATGTGTCAATAACGTATATTACGAGCATATCGTAGCACACCTAGCAGCTATAATCAGGTTATTTTTCCGCTAAACCAGCAGCATCACCAGCCAGACAGATCTCTGGTAACAAAAGGTGTGGCATATCCCACAGTACCGGATGATATGCTACACGCCAGAGCATTATCAGGTCGTGCTGTCCACATCATTTTGAGTTTTCAGGCAGCCGTATGTTACGCTGCCATCGGTATCTTAAAACATACTCTGACTGTATACGTTTTTTCAGGTGTGTCCGAACACCCTAGATGTACTGATAAGGAGTGAAGATGAGATTTATGAAACTGACAGGTACCATAGCGCTACTGGCAGGTATATTGATCACTGCCTGTGCCGCGCCTGCGAATGAGCATGCAAACACCTCACAAACCACACAAGCCATGATAGTCTACAAATCACCTACGTGTGGCTGCTGTAGTGACTGGGTGCGTTATGCAGAGGAGCACGGCTATACGGTTACTGTCAAAGAAATGCAGGATATGACTCCCATCAAAGCTGAGCATAGCATACCGCCAACGATGCAGTCGTGTCACACCACGTTGATCGACGGGTATGTCATCGAGGGGCATGTCCCCATTGAGGACGTTGAGCGACTCCTGACGGAGCGTCCCAACGTTGCGGGGATTGCGGTGCCAGGCATGCCGGTGGGATCACCCGGTATGGAGGTCGCTGGCACAGAACCACAACCCTTTGATGTCATGGTCTTTGATACAGATGGTAGTACTGAGGTGTTTTCTCGCTACTCACCATAAAAGAATATCCGTACTGGTTTAATGATCAGTCGCGTGATGGCCGTGATCGGAAACCTGCGCGGCAAACCAATCGTGAATAGCATCGATGAGTGCCGGATCTGCCGTAGTATAGCGAATCTGAGCACCATCGGGCAGTTCTGCGTAATCGACTGTAATGCGCTCGGCACCTGCTTCTAAGTCCGCAAGGCCAGGCATAGTGTGACCATGAATTGCTTCTGGTGAAGCAAAGTTGCCCTGTGCAAAGCGCCCAGCTTCTTCATGTAAATGCTCACGGATAAGTGCAATCTGCTCACTGTCGGTCGAGTCACGGACCACAACTGTCTGCAGTCCACCATCGGGCTGTGGGACAAAGTGATGCATCGTCTGGTCAAGGTCAAAGGGCATGACTTCGGAACCACGAACAGCCACATCTGCCTGTCGTGCCTGATGAGCAAGACTCTGCCATGCGAAGATGCCAACCACCATAAGGATGATGGTAAGAGCAATCACCCCCATAATGCGTCGTGAAGTGAGCGGATTACGATTCATTCGCGTGATGGTCATAGAGAACCTCCGTTAAAATTGTCAGTGCCTGAAGTACGGTAGTACGTTTCGTATCGGGAATCGCCTGAAGCAGATGATCAAATGTGTGTTGTCGTGCGGTCGCGAGATCGGTTGCAATACGCGTACCATCCGTGGTCAGCGTGATATCGAGTGCCCGTCCATCATGGCTATTGCGCTCGCGTGTGATCCAACCGCGTTTGTCTAACTGTGCTACGAGACGGCTAATCGTGCTTTTTTCGAGTCGCAGCCGTTGCGCCAGATCGTTTTGTGTGAGTGGTGCGGTACGCGTCAACTCCATCAACGCATGCGCTTCGGCAACCGACACCGACCGACCACACGGTGTTTGATCTGGGCGATGGAGTCCAAAGGCACGAATAAAGGCAATCATCTGTTCCTGGAATTGACGGGCGGTTGGCAGGGCATCTGTTGGGAGATCCATAATCTGTGATACATCTCTCTACCTGAAAGACAGAGCATATACATTTAGTTGCATGATACAACTAAATCACAGCTTGTCAACCCGCTGGACATGGTGGTATACTTCTGGCAAATATACCCCCTCCCATATGGGGTGGGGCAATCATATAAACCATATGTCTTCTAGCGATATCTATCGCAGCATGTCTGCACGTTGGAACAAACACAATGGAGTTGACACATGACACATACACATCATCATACGACTGAACACCATCAGCAACAAGATACAGCCCACGATCACCATGGGGGACATGCTGGCCACTCTGAAGCAATGTTTGCACGTCCTTTCTGGGTCTCACTGGTACTCACGATTCCAGTGCTGGTCTATGCGCCACTCCTTCAGCAACTCTTTGGCTACACGGCGCCTGCTTTCCCTGGCTCCGAATATCTTGGGTTTGTGCTGGGGAGCATCATCTTCTGGTATGGTGGCTGGGTCTTCCTCAGTGGGGCAGGTGCTGAACTCAGCCAACGCAAGCCAGGGATGATGACTCTGGTTTCTATGGCCATCACAACGGCCTATGTCTACAGCATCACCATTACTTTTGGTATCGTAGTTGGCATGGATTTCTATTGGGAACTGGCAACACTGGTCACCATCATGCTGCTGGGTCACTGGATGGAGATGCGTGCTGTCGGCAGCGCTCAAAGTGCACTGAGTGAGCTGGCCAAACTGTTGCCCGATCAGGCCGAGCGCATCACCAGCGGGAACTCGGAAATAGTGTCGGTGAGCGAGTTACAAAATGGTGATTTGGTGCTGGTGCGACCTGGCGCCAGCGTTCCGGCAGATGGCGCTATCGAAACGGGAGAAAGCACGGTTAACGAATCAATGATTACGGGCGAATCGCGCCCGGTGAACAAGCAACCGAGTGACGAGGTCATCGCTGGCACGGTCAACGGGCGCGGATCACTACGGATACGGATCACGCGTACGGGTGATGATACCGCCCTATCAGGAATTATGCGACTCGTGCAGGAAGCCCAAACCAGTCGCAGTCGGGCACAGGCACTGGCGGATACCGCTGCGGCGTGGCTGACATATATTGCCATTGGTGTGGCACTCCTCACGCTGGTCGGATGGCTTATTGCACGGGGCTTCGATGCGTACACTTTAGAGCGTGTCGTCACCGTTCTCGTGGTTGCGTGTCCACATGCACTCGGATTAGCGATTCCGCTTGTGCTGGCCATCAGTACCACCCTGGCAGCGCGTAACGGCATTCTTGTGCGTGATCGGTTGGCTATGGAAACGGCCCGCAAACTACATACCATTGTGTTTGACAAAACCGGCACACTCACCAAGGGTGAGCAGGGACTGGTTGGGATGATTACCCGCGATGGTATCAACGAGCAGGACGCATTGGCCCGTGCAGCAGCTATGGAACGTGATAGCGAACATATGATTGCCCGTGCGATTGTTGCCGCCGCTGAGGAACGGAAGGTAGCTATTCCCTCGGTGAGTAGCTTTGAAGCAATCCCTGGTCAGGGTGTACGTGCTATGTTGGAAGGGCAAACCCTGCTGGTTGGTGGACCACGATTGCTTGAACAGCAAAAGATTACACTGGATAACACTTTTGCACAACAAACGCAAACCTGGGGTGAACGAGGTCAAACGGTTGTTTATCTGATTGAAGATGGGACGGTCACCGCAGCTTTTGCACTCGCTGATGTCATTCGACCGGAGTCATATGAGGCTGTTCATACATTACAGCAACAAGGAGTACAGGTGGCGATGCTGACCGGTGATAGTGAGGATGTCGCACGCTGGGTAGCAGGCGAACTGCAGATTGACACCTACTTTGCTCAGGTATTGCCTGAACACAAAGCCGAGCGTGTGAAAACACTTCAGCAGAACGGTGCACGGGTCGCCATGGTCGGCGATGGCGTGAATGACGCACCAGCCCTGGCTCAAGCAGATGTGGGTATTGCCATCGGAGCTGGAACCGATGTCGCACGGGCAGCAGCCGGTATCGTATTGGTGCGAAATGATCCACGCGATATAGCCCGTATCATCCACCTGAGTCGGGCCAGCTATGGCAAAATGATCCAGAATCTGGTGTGGGCCGCAGGCTACAACGTGTTAGCGTTACCACTGGCAGCAGGAGTACTGGCTGGTATCGGCATCGTGCTTCCCGCCTGGATTGGTGCAGTATTGATGTCACTCAGCACGATCATTGTGGCAATTAACGCGCAGACCTTACGACGACTTGATTTGCACGAAATGGCCTCCACTGGAGAGCATATGCAACCAGCACCAGCAAGAGCATAAGCCAATGCAAACTGTTACGCATTTTCTGCTTACGGCTTTTGTGTCACGACAGGCGCGGCAGCGAGGCTGGCTGTCGCGTCGGGTATATCTGCCTGCACTGCTCATTGGCTCCGTGCTGCCTGACCTGCCATTCACGCTGCTCACACTTGGGTTTGGCCTGTACTATTGGTGGATCGGCACCACTCCCACTGGTGAAAGCCCTATGATCTATATGCACTTCACGCTCTTCTTTGAAGACCCACTATGGATCATCAGTCACAATATGTTTCACTCATTGGTCATCAATACACTGTTACTCGTATTCGGCTGGTGGGGCATACACCGAAACCGACGGTGGGGACTACCAGCATTCTGGTTGGCCGTTGGTACCCAAATACACACGATGATCGACATCTGGACGCACCATAGCGACGGCCCGCTACTCTTTTTTCCAATCAACTGGTCTTATCGGTTCCCCGCCCCCATAAGCTATTGGGAGACAGCCTATTATGGGGCAGTAGTCATAGTCATTGAGAGTGTGGTCAATGTATTGATTATAGGCTACTTCCTCACCCGCTGGTGGCAGCGACGACGAATAAGCCGAAACAAGCACTCAGGCAATGTTAGTTGATATGTGGCATACATCTCAACAAGGCTATTATTGTGTATTGGTCTGGGCTTGCATGCGCTGCACATCTGCTGGCCATGTACTCTTGATATAAGCAAGCACCGCCCATATTTCCTGATCGCTCAGAGTCTCACTGAAGGAAGGCATATTGTTTTGGTAGTCGGCTGGCGAAAGTGCCTGTCCTCCATATTTGGTAACTGAAAACAGGTATTCATCGGGATGATGCCAGGTATGCCCGGTCTCATCGTGTGGTGGTGCTGGCCGACCGCCGGATGGGAGTTGTTCCTGCCAGTTTGCCTGACCTTCAAGATTCGCACCATGGCAACTGGCACACTGCGCCTGATACACATCCGCACCAAGCGCAACTAATTGAGCATCGTTGGGATTTGCGATAGTCGTGTTCGCAGCTACAGTGTCACGTTCTGTGATCGGAAGGCGTTCCAACAGAAACATAAGAAACAGACCACCTACGATAACCACCATAAACGTACCGATACCGATGGTAAGGTTGTAAGACGTGTGTTTCCGTTTCACGTTTCGTCCAGACATGATTCGTGCTGCTCCAATTCATTGATTATACTGATTACAACGTTGGCCACGAACGTAGCACACTCATGCAGCATCGTACAGTTGCTATCATAAACAGCTTCAAACGTATCTTTACAACAAGGCATATAACACACACATGTGGTATATACGTCATTCGGGCATATCAGTGATACAGCGTTGGTAATGTAGCGTCATGCCTTGTCGCATTTGCCGTTGGGGGGTGCTTCATCGAAGACACAAAGTCATCAACAAAGCCACGAAATGTGTTGAGAAGAGGTGTGTCATTATCCTGTCGCCACGCAAATACCGTCTCAACCTCTGGCATCGTCTCACGTATCGAGCGATACACCACACCAGGACGCACCAGATTCCGCATCGACTCGAAGGCAAGCGACAGCAATGTTGTCTATGCGAGATTTTGGGTTCGAGCCACCTGAGATCCTTGGTTTCCTTCGCATAGAGGATGAGGTCACTCTCGCTGTAGATTTCACAGCCCGTGATACAGAAGCGCCACTAAACCAAGCACAAACAGCACCACATTCGACAGTTACACCGACCACTGACTTGGTAAGTGATATTCCGTCCGATTATCGTGAACATTTTTTCCACTATACAACGGTGAATAGTCCCGATGAAACATTTCGCCAAATGTACATCAACTACGAAGCGCTGGAGTCCATCAGAGTTGACGAAACGTTACCCAGTGGAGCCATGGTCATTATGGAGACGTATCGAAACAGTCGTATTGGTGGTACGCTCTTTACGAGAGAGAAACTAACCGGATGGGGTAGCGACGAGGTCAGTGAAATAGCAATTGAGATTCGCAATGGGGAATGGCGGTACCCATCGTTTGCAGAAAACGATTTCCGCCGTTTGAGTGCTGACAGTACTTCCTGCCACGCCTGTCACGTACAGGCGGCTGGTCGCAATTACGTTTTTACTATGCCAGATTTGATTGAAGCAGCACAAACAGGGATAACACAGGCAAGTGAGTGTAATCGTGTAGGACGCCAGCCCTGTGACCCTTAACTTTAATCGAGAGCGCATGGGAGTCGAACCCACCGACGCAGTTCGTCACCACGCCCACTCGTTTTGAAGACGAGGGCAGCCACCAGGCCACATCCGCTCTCATAAGCCATTCTACTGAGGAATATTGCTTCTGTCAAAAGGCAAATAGCGCTTTAGGGTATGGATGTGTGTTTCATCATACCTTAAAGCGCTGTCTCAAGGGCGTATCAGTGCTTTTTAAGATCGGAAGAAATCGAAAACTGCACTGCGATCTTCTTCGCTCACCATAATCTCAAGGAAGGTGATACGATGCCACGGAAACAAAACCGTCTGGACCCCAGGGGTCAGATAACTTACATCCTTACCATCCCGCTTACGCAAGTTTGATACACGAATATAAGCATCGGTTGGTTGTGGCTCCTGATCGAGGTCAGCCAACACGGGGTCTTCGCCCATGATGTGCAATACAACAGTCTTCGCCACGGCGACATCCTTTCTATCAAACCATTCTATGAACTCTTAATTTCGACACGCATTAATAAAGTTGCACAGCGTAACTCATCACCATTAGAAAGCATCATTGGTGTTTGTGGTGTTAACTGGCGTCCATTGATAAATGTACCATTAGCACTGCTTAAATCTTCGACATAATAGGCATCGTCTTTATAGGACAAAATCGCATGCCGGCGCGATACACCAGCATCGTATCCTCCATCTCGTCCTAGATCGATATCTGGCAGGATACCGCGTGCCTCATCTTTCCGTCCAATGAGCAGGTCTTCTTCAAAATGCAGCTGTAAACAACGTCCACTATTCATCACAACAAGCGAAAAGGGTGATGATGATATGTCAGTATCAATTGTTGGTACAGGTTCAATGGTATGAACAACTGGAATATCATTAGGATCAGGTTGACCGAGAGAAGTAGTTGACTCATCACGGCTTTCTGTTAACATACTTGCGCCACATTCCGCACAAAAGATAGTGCCATCGATTTGCTGAGATCTACAATGTTGACAAATTTGCATAGGCATTGAAAATGACAAACAGTATGTTCGATAGACATACCATATATCATTAAACTAATGGTGAATCAACGATCATCTACTTGAGCACCCATCAACCCACGTGTTCCAAAGCGAATACGCTTACGCCCTTCTTCACTGGCATTCCCACTGCGTAACAATCGTGTAGCTTCCTCCTGAACCGTTTGTGCCAGTTCTGTTTCACCAGCATCAAACAATCGTGTGCCTGCCATCTGTAAACGACGGGTGGCCTCTTCAACATGTCCTGACTCTAAATCCTGCCAGGCTGTAGCCTGAAGGCGATATGCAACAAGACGTTCCAACCAGTATTTGACAGTGGCATCTACTTCGTAATCAACCTCATCGGCAGACTGAACTGTGATACGCATAATTTCTTCTGCTGTTTGACCACGCAAATTTGCGCCTGGTAAATCATATCGTAGGGTCAATTTGAGTAGCGGATGGTTGCCTGCTTTGAGCGGTGGAACAACGACTTCAAGCAGAAACGCTTGTGTGTCATTGTCTGGCCAATCGCCGAGATTGCCATTCCAGTGTAGTTCAGCCTCCTCCGTAATTTGTATTGGTGCAATGAATGGACGCACACGATCCAATGATCGTACCATTCCTCCTGGTCTAACGGCAATTTGGACGTGAACTTGCTGAGCAAAAATAGAGTGCATACGCTGCACTTCTTCAGCAAAGACTTGTGTTATTTCCTGGGCGGACGTTATGTATTGAGCACGACTATTCTCACGAGCAGTCATCGTCTCTAATAAATCCTCGTTCCACTCGTTGCCAATGCCCAGTGCGGTTACCCCAATATTGCGTCCTTGGGCACGTCTTGCAATCTCTACACACCGTCCTTCATCACCGTATGTCCGACCATCGGTTAGCAGCATCAACTGGCTAACCCCCTGTGCGAGCATTGGCCGCTGTATCTCTTGGAGTGCCATCGCCATGCCATTGGCCATTTCTGTGCCACCTGCAGCCTCTACACTTCCAATCAATCGTTTTATGTTCTGTTTATGGGTTACACGCTGTGCAGGTACAACCGTGTTAGCACGGTCATTAAAGACAATCAATGAGAAATAGTCATTTTGCCCCAACTGATCAACAATCTTGTTCGCAGCCTCCTTTACTTGCTGTAGACGCTCACCACGCATCGAAGAACTACGATCAATGACCAGACATAAATTCAGGGGCAGTTTGGGTAACTGTTGTGGTAAACCTTCGGGGGCAGCCTCTAATAACACATAGAGTAGTTGTTGTTCATTACCCTCAGCCAATACAGTACGACTGAGAGTACGTTGAAGACGAATGCCAGGACTCATAATGCAACTCGCTATGTCATTTCCTATCGGACTGATAGACCTCAGCCCATAATTACCAGATACGCCACGACCTAAGCAGATCTATCGTTCCGTGCTGGAAAGCTGACAACCACTGCAGAAATATTATCTTCACCCCCTGCCAGATTTGCACGAGCAATGAGTTCATGGCAGGCATCCTGGGGCCATAGAGAATGATCAAGTACATCAATAATAACTTCTTCATCCAACATCCCCCACAATCCATCACTACACACTAACAATTGTATTGCATCACCAATTGGTTGGTACGTAAAATCAACTTGCACATCAGGACTTTGACCCACAGTTCGATACAGTTGTGATCGCAGTGGATGTTCCCTTGCTTCCTCTGGATCAAGTTGTCCTACCTCAATAAGTCGACCGACCGCTGAATGATCCGCTGTTAAACATTGCATGCCTGTTGGTGTTCGTAGATAGGCTCGTGAGTCTCCCACATGTGCTACATAGACACCATTTCCCAAGACAAGGGCAGCCGTGCATGTCGTCCCCATATCCGAGTCATGTGCACGTGCGTAATCCCAAATAGTACGATTGGCCTCTTGAACTGCTGAAATCATCAATGATTGTAATGACTCGGAAACATTATCAGTTACAGCTGGAACCAGCAAATCTGTCAAGACCTGTCTGACAACAGAACTCACCGCCAGACGGCTGGCAATTTCACCACCATCGTGACCACCCATTCCGTCAGCAATAATAAACAAACCCATCGTTGTATCTTGACTCTCACGGGGGATAGACGACGTGAGCGCGTACACGCTGTCCTGATTAATTGTTCGCACTCTGCCAACATCGCGTAGTACCGCAGCAGCAAAGCCTCGTTGCGAACGAAGTGGAACTGCTGTTGGTGTAGCACTGCCGGTCAATTGTTGAGTTTCATCTTTATTACTATCAGCCTTATCTTCAACATCAGGGGATGGCTCTTGTTCGTGTTCAGATTGGCTAACCGTGCTGTCTTGGTGATCGGAAATATCCTGAGATGACACTTTATCATCTGAGGCAGCTATCAATGGAGCGGTTTCCTTTCCCTTTGGCTGAGAAGATACTGTATCGTTGTCGGAAGAATTGTCAGCAACAACCTCCTTATCCGTCTCCTGTGTATATGATATCTTCTCTGATGAAACAACCATATTCTCATTACCACCAGTCTCGGTAGAAGGTTCCTCCCACCACTCACGTTGAGGAGCAGAGGGTGTTGTAGCAAAGGCATCTTCGGCGGAAGATTGTACTGTTTTTTCTTCCGAATGCTCATCCTGATCGGATGAGGCCACATCTGGTTTATCGGCTGTATCTGATAAAACCTTCTCACTAAGCGGTGCAGTTGGTCCAGATGACTGGGGGGTGTCTGGACCAGACTTTACTCCAGCATTCGTAGTTGATACTGATGCACTAGTCTTGTTTTGTGAGGGTGTCTTATCTTGATCTTCGCCTCGAAAAAGTTTTCGTAAGAAGGACACACAATGCTCCAATGTTTACAAATGCACGTCAAACCATAGTTGTAGAGGAATATATTTTATCCCTTCAAGGCATACAACTGCTGATCCATAGAGCCAACATATACAACGCCATCTAGCATGGTCGGAGACGAGACAACCGGTCCATTTGTTTGATATTTCCAGACCAACTCACCAGTTCCTGCATCAAGACAGTAGACAAAGCTATCTGTTGAACCAAAATAGACCCGGCCATTTTCAACATGTGGCGATGAGACAATCTGACTGCCAGTATCAAATTTCCAAGCGACCCGGCCATTCTTAGTTTCTAACGCATACATAGTACCATCGGTACAGCCAAAAAATACCCGAGTGCCTACCACAGTGGGCGAGGAGTTGAGATAGTGATTTGCTCGAAACCGCCAAACGGGCCAACCACCTTCATGATCAAGTGCATAAAAGTTATTATCCATTGAACCGATCAAAACTAAACCATCAGCAAATGCGGGTGTAGCAAGAATCGGTTGCTGGGTCTTCTGTTTCCATTTTACCGACCCATTCCTGATATCGAAACAGTAGATATGACCATCATTACCACCAACAAAGACTGCTTCTTCCGTAATGCACGCGGACGAACGAATGGGCATCCAGGAGCGATGGCGCCATATCACTGTACCACGCAAGCCATCGAGAGCATAAAAATGCTGATCGTCAGAACCCACGAACACCACGCGGTCAATGACACGAGGTGAGGAGCGTGCTGCTTTAGCTGTACGAAATGTCCAACGTTTCGTGCCACGCCGCACATCTAGAGCATACACCACACCATCTTCTGAGCTGATATAAACAAAGTCCTCCCAAACGGCAGGTGATGCAGCGATACCTCCTTCGGTCGCATACTTCCAGCGGAATTCGCCCCGTTTAGCATCTATCGCGTACAGGTTGGTATCATAGCAACCGATAAACACCATTGAACCAGTTGCACATGGAGAAGACCGAAGTTCATCTTCACAGCGAAAACTCCAGATGAGTTCAGTGCTGCTTTCTTTCCCACGTGGTCGTGCAGCAGGTGCTGCATACGGCGTGCTTGCTGTGTGTTGGGGAGCAAGCATCGGAGTACCCAGAAAGGCTTGTTTCATCTCCTCTGCCGAATTCCAGCGCTCACTGAGATCATACTCAAGTGACTGCATAATGACGGATTCGACTTCAGGGGAAACAGCCGGATTCAATTGGCGGATTGGGCGTTCTTGAAAGGTAAATGGTGTTTCAAGTCGTGGATCAGATGCTGTAAGCAGATGATGGAGTGTCGCACCAAGTGCATACAGATCGCTGCGGGGTTCCGCCAGCCCACGATATTGTTCAGGCGGTGAATATCCTTCCGTCCCGATCATCGTCCCTTTGCGGTCGGCACGAATAAGGTTACGTGCAATACCAAAGTCAATAAGCATAATCCGGTCTTCGGGAGTGACCATGACGTTGGAAGGCTTAAGGTCTCGAAAGACCACTGGCTCTGGATCACGCGAGTGGAGATAGTCGAGAACATCACAAATCTGGCTAGCCCATTGAACGACACGCTCCTCACTAATAGGTTCTTTGGCACCATCAAGTACGGCTTCCAAATCGTGACCGGGTACTAATTCGAGGATAAGGTAGATACGTCCATTTTCTTCAAAAAAGTCGTAGACTTTGGGAATAGCTGGATGGTGGAGCGTTGCTAACAACCCTGCTTCACGTTCAAAGTTCTTGAGGTTCAACAATCGAGTGTTCGAGTCAGGTGCGCTTTGATACATTTCTTTGATAGCACATAACCGAGTTACATCTTTAAATCGCAAATCCCGCCCACGATATACAACACTCATACCACCGACACCAAGATTACCTTCGATCATATAACGATCTTGAAGTGTCACACCCGGTTGCATTGAAGGAGTGGCAATATTCCGTTTTGTACCTGGCTTCTCCAAATGTACAGTAGCTTCCTCACCACCATCATTAGTGGACTTGCTTGCTGCACCTATATTTTTGGTTGTGCCTGCCTTTTTGATTAACGCCATGCTTGTCCTCCGACAGGATACCACGATATTTTATGCTTTTTCACGCCTGCAATACTTTTTACATTATCGCTTATTATAGAGCTTTCATGTCGTAGAGGCAACTACTTCTTAAACGAGTCTTACAACAATGTTGTAATCTTGTTGACAAATTTGGACAAAATCAATGCTCCACATACTAACAATGAGCCATTCGAATGTGGATAAGGCAAGCGTATTCACAATATTTGATAGTAATTATGACAACATACTCATTTTCTAAACTAGCTATGATATTGATGTTAAGGATGTATTTTCATGCCCACACGTATCTTGATCACCGGTATTACCGGACCAGTAGGCAGTTTTTTGGCCGATTATCTGGTAACATTACCAGATATGCAGATACACGCGTTCAAACGCTGGCGCAGCGACTCACGCCCTATCGACCATCTCCTCAATCGCGTCACAATCCATGAGAGGGATATTGAAGACCCATTTGCAGTTGCGGCGGCGGTGCAGTCAGTTATGCCGGATAGAGTGTATCATCTTGCTGCACAAAGCTACCCCTCTGCTTCCTGGAACGCACCAATCACTACACTGCGAACCAATGTGGAAGGGACTATTAATGTGCTTGAAGCCGTCCGCTCATTTGCACCTTCTGCACGGGTGCATATTGCAGGATCTGCCGCAGCCTATGGTTCTGTCGACCCAGAAGACGTTCCTATTCGTGAAACCCACCCACTCGAGCCAACATCACCATATGGTGTCAGCAAAGTTACACAGGAACTGCTTGGACTACAATATCATGTAAGTTATGGTCTTCACATCATTCCCACACGATCCTTTATTCATGTTGGACCACGACAAGGAGATCGTTGCTCGGTGCAGACCTTCTGTCAACAAATGGCCCAGATCGAGTCTGGTAACCAACCTCCTGTGTTACACGTTGGTAATATTGAAGCACAACGTGACTACACGCATGTCACCGACGTTGCACGTGCACTCTGGCTTGTACTTGAACAAGGAAATCCTGGCACCGTCTACAATGTATGTTCCGGTATTGCGACCAGAATTGGTGATATTATCGAGATGGTGCGTGAGCGAGGTCACGTGCCGACACAGATCCAGGTTGATCGTGCACGCCTCCGCCCGGTTGATGAGCCGATCCTTGTTGGAGACAATACACGGTTGCGTCAGGACACCAATTGGAAACCGCAGATCGGCATGGATCGTATTGTTGATGATGTTTTAGCATACTGGCGAAGTAGAGTATAGCTTACATCACATCTTAGTACACAGGATACTAGTTAAGGATAAAATGGATGAATATCAAATATGTCTTTCGTAGCATCGTTGCACTCTTCGTATTAGCAAGTGCCATTGCTATACCACAATCAGTGGCTGCTGAGGATTTGGCGGTTGAACCGACTGAAGGATCACAAGGAACGACCTTTTCCTTCTCTGGAATAGGCTATGAAGCGGAAGAAAGTATCAGTTTCTGGTTGACCACACCAAATGGTGACACAATCGGCGATGAGGCGTACAGAACCACCGCTGGTGAGGATGGCTCGGCCTTCTGGACATGGCGAGCACCTGATGATGCGGCTTTTGGTACCTGGGTAATGGTTGGTTTCGGCAACTCAACCCGCACAGCCCGAACCATCAGCTTCACCATCAATCGACCCGAAGGACTTCCTGATGAGCCGACTGGTTCAACGGTTGAGCCATTGGAAGGGCCACTAGAAACCAACTTTACATTTAGTGGGAGTGGGTTTGTGGCTGATGAACGTATCAGCTTCTGGGCAACGTCACCAAATGGTGCAGTGGTTGGTGATGATGGCTACACGGCAACAGCTGATTCAAGTGGCGTTGCACAATGGACGTGGACCGCACCAGAGCGAGATGATGCGAACGCAACACCCGGTCGATGGCACATGGTTGGCTTCGGAAATGAAAGTCAGGTCTCGGTTATTATTCCATTTACGGTTGTGGCCGACGCGCCACGGGTAACTGAAACCAACGTCGAACCTACAGTGGGTGCCCCCGACACTCTGTTTACATTTACTGTTACCGGATTTGATCCTGAAGAACGGGTCAGTTACTGGATTACCCCACCAGATAGAGATGTTATTGGTGACGAGTCATTCTATGTATCGACAGACGAAAATGGAAGTGCGACGTGGACCTGGACCGCACCAGGAGATGCTCAACCCGGTGTATGGACGATGGTAGCGGTGGGAAGTGATAGCCGTGAGGGACAACAAATACCATTCACTATATCAACAGAGTAATCGCATACCATCATTCCTGATTGAGTAATAGGCAGAAAACGGTTGGTAGTATACCAACCGTTTTCTCGTTATCAGGCATCATCCCCATCAATAGTGGCCTGTGTTGCCGTATACAGCTCTTCGAGCGACTGATCTTTGGCACGTTCAATCCGCTCTAAACGCTTCTGGAATTGCCCAAGAGCATACGAAGTAAAATCTTCCATCACCAAGCCAAAAGGAACAACTTCATAACTGGCAAAAGCATCATCGATAACCCCAGTAGCATATACAACCAACTCATTCATTTGTTGCTCGATCAGATCCCAAAGCTGGCGATCCTCAGCAATCAGTCGGGAGAGCAGGAACACGCCATATGCAATATGACGTGACTCATCCTGCTTTAAGAGCCGCACACCCTGGCGTTGCCCAGGCATAAGATCGTTGCGCTCTAGCATTGAGAAATAGGCGTGGTAGCCTGTTTCAGCCAATACACCCTCAACAATCATATTGTATGTAAGAGAAGCCTGGGCCTGGGCAGCCGGAGATGAGTCGGTGACTAAGCGACCCATTACCTGTGGGAGGGCTTCATAAAACAACGCATGATAATTTGCTGAATGGTAATGACTCAGGTCGCCCGATACCTGAGCTACTTCATCAAGAAAACGGCGAAAGAAATCAAGATGTTTAGCTTCTTCCCATAGGAATGTGGTCAGAAACATTTCTTCCTCGATACGACCCTCACGGGCAATTGTCATAATCAAAGGAAGCAGATCGAGTGTCACAGCTTCCTCGCCAGCCTGAAACAATGATGTCAAACGAAGGACAAGATCACGCTCCTCGTCATTCAAACGCTGCCAATCTTGTATATCTTGACTAAAGTCGATATCACTCGGATTCCAGATACCAAAACGCTTTGCCTTCTCAAACAAACGCATTGGTGGCAGATCGCGGCGTAACCCTCGCGTTGTGGTTGTAAATTGAGTGTGAATCATACATTCCTCTTATGTATCAAGAACTTCACGGATTTTTTCAGTTAACATATCAATACGGTAGGGCTTTGGCATAACTACTATAGGTTGAGAATCACCGACTGCTTGCGTAATGCCATCCTCAGATTGATCGCTATATGCGACAAACAACGCACGAATATCTGGACGTAATGCTTGCATACGGACCAGCGCATCTCGGCTATCTATTTGTGGTAAAACGGTGTCAAGAACCACTAAATCAACACTATCTTGATATTGTTCAAACATGTGCACTGCTGCTATCCCATCCTCTGCTCTCAGCACACGATACCCCAGTTGTTCCAATGTTCCTGTGATGAGCTGACGAAGTGTTGGCTCGTCTTCAACAATCAATACTGTTTCTTGCCTGCTTTGCGACACACTTGATATATTAGCGACTGATGTATCTATAGAAACATCACAGGCTGGTAAAAAGACAGAGAAATCGGTCCCTTGATTGGGGGCACTGACGATTCGCATAAAACCGCCATGCTGCTTGACAATACCATAGACAACTGCCAGACCAAGGCCAGTTCCACGCTCTTTTGTTGTAAAGAAGGGGTCAAAGATACGTTGTTGCGTTTCGGCATCCATACCCATACCAGTATCACAAACCACAATCTGCACATAACGCCCAGGGTTCGCCCACGGATAGTTTTGGCAATCGTCCCCAGTAAGCAACACATTACGCGTCGCAATACACAATAAACCACCATCTGGCATCGCATCTCGTGCATTGACAACCAGATTCAAAAGGATCTGCTGGGTCTGAGCAGGATCAACAAAAACAGGACTGATATCAGTGCCAAACTGCATCTCTATCTCTATATCTTCACCAATAAGACGACGAAACATATGTGATAGATCGTGGATGGTTGCATTGATTTCCACAATATTTCGCTCCATTGGTTGACGTCGACTAAACATCAGAAGCTGACGAGTGAGATTCCCCGCACGAGTCGCTGCCTTCTCAATCTCTAGTAAGAGCAGATAATCTGGATGATCTGCCGACATTGTTTCCAATATCAATTGTGCATTACCAATGATGGCAGTCAAGACATTATTAAAATCGTGTGCTATACCACCTGCTAAGGTTCCAATCGCCTCCATCTTTTGTGATTGTCGCAGTTGTGCCTCAAGATAGCGATGTTCATCTTCAGCGCGACGGCGTTCACTGATATCACGAGCAGTTCCCTGTATTCCGACAGGACGATCATATTCGTACATCAGACGTGTACTGATTTCAACAGGAATACGACGTTGATCACGACACACCACTTCAACCTCGTAGACGGTTTTATGATCTATTTTTGCACGCTTCCGATGAAGATCATCCTTGAGCAGGGAGTGATATTCTGGTGCTATGATATATTCGATACCTTGACCAAGCACCTCCGCACGTGTGTATCCTGTTAAATCCTCAGCAGTCTTATTAAATGAAGTGAATAAACCACTGAGATCACAAGTATAGATACTGTCTGCTGCGTATTCAAACAAATCGCGATACAGCGAATCGAGTTGTTCGCGTTGCCGAGTCTCACGACACTCACGCAGCGCCCGTTCAATGGCTTGTGGTAAGCGAGACAGATTATGCTTCAGCAAATAATCACTCGCACCAGCTTTCAAACTCTCAACGGCAATGTCTTCACCACGGGTATCGGAAAGCACAATACAAGGAATATCAAGATGTCGTTCTTGAATCAAACGAACTGTGGTGAAATCATTTAAATCGGAGATATTGTAGTCTGCGAGAATCAAATCACATATATAGTCGCCAGTTTGCAGATCGTCTAAGCGACTGACAAATTGTGGGAGTGTAGCGACTTGATCCCATTCACACAGAAAACGAGACTGCTCAAGTGCTGCAACCGCTAGTTCTACATCATGGTGATTGTCTGTCAAAATGAGCAGATGCAGTTTTCCTGACATGGAACCGCCTTTCTCAGAACCGCATTACATACAACAAACGAGCTTTGCACACCTAAGAGCAACTTAGCAGATTATAGCAACAGTACCTACAAACATAGTTCGCCAGATAGAATTCTGTCTCCAAATCTGAGAAATCCAACCATCCGTCCCGTCGACTTAGACTGTTGTCCACAAACCTATCACACTAATGTCGTATAGGGTAGTCTAACATCATCACATCACCACATGCAATAACGAATCTCGATTTTAAGATATACACCTAAACAAACTACCAAGCTGTCCTCCTCGAATCAAACAACTTCAATAATCAAGCATGTAAAGCATTCTGAGCAAGCCAAGAGAATTTATCAACTGTGCCTCTTGTCTGAAACCAATTTGTATTGAAATTGATCGTGGTGATACAAGGGCACCATGCGAAAATGATACAGGTAACTAGATACAGTAGGAAACTCTACTACTGATTACAAAGCATAAGTAATCCATTACATAATTGCGAGTGAACTCAACCTAGACAGCATCTCAGACCATAGGAGCAAGCACCCATGAATCGATCCGCGTATCATATTGATCTCCTCTCACGACAGGTGTATTTATCAAAATCCTCCTTCGCACTTTTGATAGGATTCACCATAACACTCATATCATCAATCCTTTTCCAGTCTCCCACCTCACAATCGTTGCGTTCACCTGCAAACTCGCTACCATCAATTCACTCCAACGCGGATCTATACAACTTACCACTATCCTTTATTCCAAATGTGGGTCAAACAGACGAACAAGTCATGTATGAGAGTCGTGGGCTTGGTGGACATATCTTTTTTACAGCGGATGATATTGTGTTGTCACTCCCTGACAACGCCAAAAACAATCCTTCAGTCTCATCACACAAAACAGTACGATTAGTCTTTGAAAACGCACAATCGAATCCCCAGATAACAGGGGTACAACAACTGCCAGGTACTGTTAGTTATATGCGCGGTAACGAACCAAGCGATTGGCAAACCAATCTTCCGACATATGAGGGAGTCACCTACGCAGACATCTATCCAGGCATCGATGTGTATTATGAGGGGACAGATGGCAACCTGAAGAGCACTTATGTTGTTCAACAGGGCGTAAATCCTCAACAAATTCAGTGGAGCTATCAAGGCGCATCGAATGTTCATCTCAATCGACAAACAGGTAATTTACACATAACCATTGGCAATGGAACTTCGGCTCAAACACTCATCGAACATGCACCAATCGCATGGCAGGATATTGGCAATCAACGGTTCGCCGTTCCTGTATACTACAACGTCACGGCTGATCAGAGTATTCACTTCATCCTTGGTGCCTACAATCCCAGTTATCCGCTCATTATTGACCCGACGTTAGAATACAGCACCTTTCTTGGTGGTGATAATTTCGATGCTATTAACGATATCGCTATTGATGCTGATGGGAATACCTATGTGGTAGGAACAACCACTTCTTCAACCTTCCCTGGTAACACACCCGGAACCACCTTTGGGACAAGTCTTGCTCGTCCTGATGTCTTTGTCACAAAAATCAATCCCGATGGAACACAAATCCTCTTCAGTTCCATTATTGGTGGAGCAGGGACAGATGAAGGAAATAGCATTGCAGTCGATGGTGGTTCTGTGTACATTGCTGGACAAACCTACTCCACCGCATTTCCGACAAACGGGGGCCAAACTGCATTTGACACAACATACAATGGGAGTAGTGACGGCTTCACGCTTGCGCTTGATACCGCTACAGGTGCCACGTTGGAATACAGCACGTACCTTGGTGGGGCAGAGTCAGATGTGGCGTATGGTGTTGCTGCGTCGGGCAACAATATCTTTGTTACTGGTTCTGCTGAACCATCATCCTTTGCTGAACCACCTGCATCATCTGGTGGTCGCGATGCATTTGTAATCAAACTCGACCGCACCGCTGGCAGTACTGAAGCCTACAGCCGACGTATTGGTGGCTTAGCCAATGATGATGGAAATGCCATAGCAATTGATGGTGCAGGGAATGCATATGTGATTGGTCGAACAAATTCTACTGATGCTACATTTCCGACTGCGGGTACACCATTCCAGGCTACCAAAGCAACTGGTAGTGACATTTTTATTGCCCAACTCGATTCGACTGGCACTCCTACTTATATTTCTTATTTGGGCGGTAATGGTGACGATGTTGGATTGGATATTGCCGTCCCAAGTGCTGGAGGACGCGCCTATCTAACTGGTTACACCCTGTCATCGGACTTCCCAGGTGCTTCAGGATATTCAGGTACGCAGGACGCTTTCATCGTAAACTACGATCTTGCTACCCCTGGTATCGACTACAGCCACTATCTTGGTGGAGCAAATACTGACCAAGGGAATGCCATCACTATTGACAGTGATGGGAATGCCTTTGTAACAGGTTGGACCAACTCCAGCGATTTTCCCGCGATTAGTGCCTTCCAAAACTATGCTGGTGGACAAGATGCCTTTGTTGCACGCCTCACAGCAACCGGCGATACAGTCTACAGCACATTTCTTGGCGGTAGCGGTCCAGAGTATGGTACTGGTATTGCAACAGGCATAATTGGTGGCCGTACCAAGGTGCATGTCGCCGGATACACCACGTCCAGTGACTATCCAACGGCTGGCACGCCACTCCAGGCCACCAAGAGTTCCGGCTTTGATGGGTTCATTGCCCGCATTGATAATATCACCCCTGTGGTCGATCTGAATGGTACGCCTGCTGATATCAATTTCACCACAACATTTGTAGAAGATAGCGGATCGATTCCTATTGTAAACTCAACCGGCCTCACCATAACTGATACTGATAATATAGAGCTTTCTTACGCTGAGATACGCATTACCAATATTCTAGATGCAGGACAAGAAGGTATTGAAGTCACGCCATCAGGCTCAATTACGGCTGGTGATATTACAGAACCGATTACCGGAACTATTCGTATACAGGGGCCAGCACCACTGAGCGACTTCGAGGCCGTACTACGTAGCACAGTCTACAACAACACCTCAGAGTCACCGAACCAATCGCCACGTTTTATTGAATTCGAGGTAAGCGATGGCCTTGATAGCAACGATCCGTTTGCGGTTGCAACTGTTCTCATAGAGTCAGTCAATGATGCGCCTGTTCTGACTATCCCTGGAGCGCAAACCGTGACTGAAGACATCGCCCAAACGATCAGCGGAGTCAGCGTAAGTGATACTGATGCGGGAAGTGGTAGTATTCAGGTAACCGTATCGGCTACGAATGGCACGCTGAGTGCCGCAGCGGCAGGAAGTGCGAACGTAAGCGGGAATAACTCGGCTGCACTCACGATCACTGGAACGATAACCGATGTGAACAGCACGCTGACAAGCCTGGAATACACTGGCAATACAGATTTTAATGGTGCTGATACTATCACTGTTGAAGCGGACGATCAGGGTAACACACCAAGTCCCGCAAAAACCGATACAAAGACAATCGCCGTCACAGTAGATGCTTCAAACGACCCACCTGCAACGACTAACGATACGGCCAATGTCAATGAGGACGACTCAGTGACCATTGGTGTTCTGGCGAATGATAATGACAACAAAGACACGGCATTTGGTGGAGCAGACCTTTTACCGGTTGCACCAGGAGCACTCACCATCACCAGTGGCCCCGCCAACGGCACCCCAACGATTAATCCCGATGGCACCATCACCTACACACCCGATCCTGATTATAGCGGGGCAGATAGTTTTACCTACCAGATTTGTGACAACGGTACACCCAACCCCGCTGCGTGTGCAACAGCAAACGTCGATGTGACCGTTGCAGCCATCAACGATCCACCGACGTTTACTTCTGGTGGTAATGTCACGGTCGCCGAGGACTCTGGCGCCTACGGTCCGACTACCTGGGCAACCACCATTTCACCAGGACCAGCCGATGAAGCAGGACAAACTGTTACGTTCAACATCGTCAATAATAGTAATGCAGCCCTATTCAGCACACAGCCAGCCATTGCTGCCAATGGCGATCTCACTTTCACTCCAGCCACAGATGCCTATGGTGAGGCGACCATCACCTTGCAGGCGCAGGACGATGGTGGGACGGCCGATGGCGGACAGGATACGTCTCCCTCAGAAAACTTTACCATTACAATCACCCCAGATAATGACGCACCAGTTGCCGTTAATGACACGTTCGACGTTAACGAAGATAGTCCACTCAATCTTCTTGTGCTCGACAATGATAACGATACTAAAGATACTGCTTTTGGGAGTGGTGGCCTCGACCTAACATCAATCACCATTGCAACTGGACCAAGCAACGGGACAGCTCTTCCGCAGCCAGATGGCACCGTTCGCTATACACCAAACGCGGACTTTAGTGGCTCTGATAGCTTTACTTACCACGTAGACGACACAGGTCATCCTACGCCCGCCGAGCAGAGCAACACAGCTACTGTAACAATTAATGTCCTTGCGAATAACGACCCGCCGACCTTCACCCCAGGTGGTAATGTTACAGTTGCCGAGGACTCCGGCGCCTATGGCCCGACTGCATGGGCAACCGCCATTACATCAGGATCAGGCGAGAGTGGGCAAACGATTAGCTTTATCGTCGATAGTGATGATACAGGCTTGTTCGACACACAACCAGCCATCGCTGCCAATGGCGACCTCACCTTCACTCCAGCCACAGACGCCTATGGTGAGGCGATCATCACTGTCCGTGCACAGGACGATGGTGGGACCGCCAATGGTGGACAGGATACGTCCAACCCACAAACCTTTACGATTACGATTACTCCTATAAACGATCCGCCTGTTGCCGTTGACGATACACTCTCGGTGAATGAGGATAATCCAACGAACCTTGATGTGTTAGGAAATGACGATGATGATAAAGACGAGGACTTTGGCAACGGAGGGCTCGACCTCTCAAGCGTGACTATTGTTGCAGCACCCACAAATGGCAGTGCAATTCCACAACCAGATGGCACCGTTCGCTACACACCAGACACCGATTACAATGGTCCTGACAGTTTTACATACCATGTCAGTGATACAGGTCATCCGACACCTGCACAACAGAGCAACACCGCCACTGTCGACATTAACGTGCAAGCAGTAAACGATCCCCCAACGTTTACCTCTGGCGGTGATGTCACGGTCGATGAGGACTCTGGGACTTATGGACCGACGCCATGGGCTACTGACATCGCAACTGGCCCGGCAGATGAAAG